>JBDRSZ010000234.1:0-5640 GCA_043824415.1 bacterium
CTCCCATGAAGAAAAAAATTAGCTTATTATCGCGAACAACGATTTGTTTCATCGTTGTTCTTCTCCTCAACAGCACGCTCGTCGGTCAAGAAGCGCTCAGCATCAGAGACCATTACGACAAGGCAGAAGTCTTCATACCCATGCGGGACGACGTAAAACTCTACACGCAGGTGGTCACACCAAAGGATCAAAGTCAGAAATATCCCGTTCTCCTCTTCCGTACGCCCTACTCGATCCGTGATTACGGCCCGGAAATTTCGAGACAGGTCCTAGGACCCAACGAACTCTACGCTCCGGAAGGCTTCATCTTCGTCTACCAGGACGTCCGTGGGAAATTCAAGTCCGAGGGGGAATTCATCGTCATGAAGCCCCACAAGACCGTGAAGAAGAGTAAGAAGGATACGGACGAGAGCAGCGACACGTACGATTCCATCGAGTGGATTCTGAAAAACGTCCCCAACCACAACGGACGCGTCGGCCAGTGGGGCATCTCGTACCCGGGCTGGCAGACCGTCATGGGCATGATCGACGCCCATCCGGCGCTCAAAGCCTCATCGCCTCAGGCATCGCCGGCGGACATGTGGATCGGCGACGACTTCCATCACAACGGCGCCTTCCGGCTGATGTATACCTTCGGCTGGCTCTCCGGGAATGCGGCCGTGCGCTCCGGCCCCTCGGAGCAGGGAACGGCGAGGTTCGACTACGGGACGCCCGACGGATACAAATTCTACTTGGAACTCGGCCCCGTCTCGAACGTCGATAAAAAATATTTCTTCGGCCGCGTCCCCACGTGGAACGAGTACATGGAGCACGGCGATTACGATGCGTACTGGAAAGAACAGGACGTCCTTCAATATCTCTATAACATCAAACATCCCATCCTGAATGTCGCAGGCTGGTTCGACGCGGAGGACTTCTACGGCCCGATGAGCATCTACTACACCATCGAAAAAAAGAATCCTAGGAACAAGAGCACACTCGTCGTCGGCCCCTGGCTTCACGGCGGATGGGCGCGCATGGACGGCGATGCACTGGGCAACGTCCGATTCGACACCAAAACGGGCGAATACTTCAGGCAGAACGTCGAATTCCCCTTCTTCATGTATTATCTGAAGGACAAGGGAAACCTGAATCTTCCCGAGGCGCTCGTCTTCGAAACGGGATCGAACACGTGGAAATCGTACGACCGGTGGCCTCCCAAACAGACCACGCAGAAAAACCTCTACTTCCACGCGGACGGCAGGCTCTCCTTCACGCCCCCATCCGAAGCATCGAATGCGTTCGACGAATACGTCAGCGATCCCGAAAAACCCGTACCCTTCACTCAGGAAACCCGCATCTCCCAGGGACATCTCTGGATGGTTGAAGATCAGAGATTCGCCTCCCGACGATCCGACGTCCTCGTGTACCAGACCGACGTCCTGATAGAGGACGTGACGATCGCCGGTCCCATCATCGCCGACCTGTTCGTGTCCACGACGGGCACGGACGCGGACTGGATCGTCAAGCTCATCGACGTCTATCCGGGCGACGCGCCCGACAACAAGCCCAATCCGGCCGGTATCCGAATGGGCCATTTCCAGATGCTCGTCGGCGCGGACGTCTTCCGCGGCAAATACCGCAACAGCTTCGAGAAACCCGCCCCCTTCGCGCCCGACGAAGTGGCCCGGATCACCTACGACCTGCGGGACAAGTATCACTGTTTCAAGAAAGGGCACCAAATAATTGTCCAAATCCAGTCCACTTGGTTCCCCGTCATCGACAGGAATCCCCAGAAATTCATGGACATCTACCATGCGAACGAATCCGATTTTCAGAAAGCCACGCATACTGTGTACCGTTCGCCCGAATATTCATCCCATTTAAAATTGAACATTTTGCAGTAAAAGGAGAAAACCCCATGTGGTTCAACCGGATGCCCCTCGAGGATTGGTTCGACACCTATCAGTACGAAATCGAGTACGACGTGGGAGAGAGCGCGGTCAAATATCTTTCCTTCGATGAGCTGAATATCGACCTGTCCAAACTCCCCCTCAGGTACGGACACCACAGAGGCAGGCCGGATCTGAGGGAGGCCATCGCCTGTCAATACGACGGCCTTTCCGCGAATCAGGTCATCGTCACGACCGGAGCGAGCGAAGCCAATTTCGCCGTCCTCGCCGCCCTCCTCCGGCCCGGAGATCACGTCGTCGTCCACCATCCCAACTACCCTTCGCTCTACGAAGTGCCCAGATCCCTCGGCTGCAGCGTCAGCCTCCTCTCGTTGGAATTTGAAAACAGCTTCCAATTGGACATCGAAAAACTCAAGCGTCTCATCACCCCGGACACGAAACTCATCAGCCTGACGGTTCCCAACAACCCGACGGGAGCGATGATCTCGGAAGATACCCTACACGAAATCATCCGCATCGTCGAGTCCAACGACACGTTCTTGCTCTTCGATGAAACCTACCGCGAACTCACATACGGCACGCCCCTCCCATGGGCCGCCTCGTTGAGTCCGAAAATCATCAGCATATCGAGCATGTCCAAGAGCTACGGCCTTCCCGGGATCCGCATCGGCTGGATGTCCACGCAATCCGAAGCCGTCATCGAAGCCGCGCTCGCCGTCCGCGAGCAGGTGACGATCGCCAACAGCGCCATCAGCGAGGAGATCGCCTGTTCCGTTCTCGAAAAGAAGGAAAAATATCTACGAAGGGCGAGAGAGCACGTGCGGAAGAATCTCGAGATCGTCACACAATGGATGAGTAGGCAGGAAAGCATCGCGTGGATTCCCCCGCAAGCCGGTGTCGTCTGTCTTCCCAAAATCATCAAAGAGAACATTGCCGATCCGGAATCCGTGTACCGACTACTGGCGGAAACCCGCAAGACGTTCGTCATCCCCGGCCGCTGCTTCGAAATGGACAACCATTTTTTCAGGCTCGGCTACGGCGGGACGACGAAAGAACTGAAGGCGGGTCTCGAAATCATCGAAAGCGTCCTGCGTGATATCCGTTAGTCTGTCGCACGAAGAAGCAGGAGGGAAAGGAGCAATCATGAAAATAAATAACATCCGACGAAGAATACGCGTCTTAAGCCTCACTCTTTTCTCGATCCTCGCGATCCGAACATCCGCTGCCCAGGACATCTATCCGGAGAAGCAGGCCGTGTTAGACTGGCTGAGCCAGCCCAAGGTCTTCGAAAAATTCGGCAAGATTTCGGACGCCATCTGGTCGTACGCCGAGCTCGGACTCCAGGAGTTTAAATCTTCCAAACTCCTGGCCAAAACGTTGAAAGATGCCGGCTTCAAAGTGGAGACGGGCCTGGCCGGAATGCCCACCTGCTTCGTCGCGACCTACGGTTCCGGGAAACCCGTCATCGGAATCCTGGGCGAGTTTGATGCGCTCCCCATGCTGTCCCAGAAAGGCCGTGTACCCAAACAGGACCCCCTCGTCCAGGGCGCTCCGGGCCACGGATGCGGCCACAATTCCATGTGCGGGGCAGCCGCAGCAGCGGCTATCGCCGTGAAGCAGGCCATGGATAAATTCGGGTTCGGCGGCTCCATCAAAGTCTTCGGGTCACCGGCCGAAGAAACCGTCATCAGCCGGCCTCACATGATCCGCGCCGGACTGTTCGACGACGTCGATGCAGTCATCGACAACCACAGCGACAGCGGCTTCGGAACGAGCTACGGCGTCGGCGGCAACGCCCTCATCTCGGCCATCTTCACGTTCGAGGGGAAGACAGCACACAGCGCGGGCGCTCCGTGGGATGGCCATAGCGCCCTGGACGCGGTCGAGCTGATGAACATCGCCACCAACTACCTGCGCGAACATCTCTTCTACACGCACCGCCTCCACTACGTCATCCTAAAGGGCGGAGAAGCCCCCAACGTCGTCCCCGACAAGGCCAGCGTCTGGTACTATATCCGAAACAGCGACGACAAACTTGAAGAGATGTACGAGAGGATCGTCAACTGCGCCAAAGGAGCGGCGTTGGCAACAGGAACGGAATTGGCCGACATTCGGACGATCGCCGCAGTCCACCAGCGCCACGCCAACAAAGCAGCTGCCGAGCTTTTCCAGAAAAACATTGAACTCGTCGGCATGCCCGAATGGACGGAGGAAGAACAGACATTCGCCAAGGCACTGCAGAAAGAGATCGGAAAAGAAGAAAAAGGCATGCCCGCCCACGTCGATACCCTCAAAGATCCCAGCCGCGAGACCTTCGTCGGCGGAGGCTCGTCCGACGTCGGCGACGTGACCCTCATCGCGCCCACTGCAACGATTCGCTTCCCGGGGATGGTTCCGGAATGCATCGGCCATCACTGGTCCACAACGGCATGCACGTACGGCTCAACGGCCTGGAAGGGACTGAACGCCGGAGCCAAAGCCATGGCCGCGTCCGCCATCGACCTCCTCACCAAGCCGGACGAACTCAAGAAGCTGCGGGACGAATTCGACGCATACGCCAAAGAGCATCCGTACAAATCGTTCCTGCCAGAAGACGCCAAACCGCCCCTCGACCTGAACGAAGAGCTGATGAATAAATGGCGTCCCCTCATGGAAAAATTTTATCTTGATCATTGAAAGGAAAAAAGCAATGGGCTTCAAAGAATGCATGCTCCCCATCGAGCTGAAGGCCGTATCTCTATTCGCCATGTTTCTTTTCATTGCTGTTTTGAACGCGAATGGGCAGACCACGCAAAAACCCATCCTGCACGGAAGACACTGGGTCGCCATCACCGGAAAACCATTGGCCGCAACGGCCGGTGCCAAGATTTTCGACCGCGGCGGCAACGCCGTGGATGCAGCTTGTTCCATGCTGGCTGCCGTATGCACGATGTGGGACGTCCTCAGCTGGGGCGGAGAGACGCAGGCCCTCATCTACAACCCCCATTCGAAAAAAGTCATCGGCATCAACGCCCTGGGTGTCGCGCCCACAGGAGCCACGCCCGAATTCTACAAAGAAAAAGGATTCGAATACCCTCCCGCCTACGGTCCCCTCGCAGCGGTCACGCCCGGTACGCCCGGCGGCCTGATGACCATGCTGGCCGAATTCGGGACGATGAGCCTGAAAGACATCCTCCAGCCTGCCATGGAAATGGCCGAGGGATACCCCGCCGAGCGGAGCTTCGTCAGGAGCGTCGAGCGATCCAAAGACAGGATCAAGGAATGGCCCTACTCGAAACAAGTCTTCCTCCCCCACATCGGGGAAGATCACGAGGCGCCCCACGAAGGGGAGGTCTTCCGCCAGCCCGATCTATTCAACACCCTGAAGCAATTGGTGGAAGCGGAACAGGAGGCGCTGTCTCAGGGAAAGAATCGTAAACAGGCCATCTATGCCGCATACGAACGGTTCTACAAGGGCGACATCGCCCAGGAATTCGTCCGAGGATGCCAGGAGCAGGGCGGCCTCATCACCCTGAAGGATCTGGCCGACTGGAAAGTTTACCTCGAAGAGCCCGTCATGACGGCGTACAAAGGCATCGACGTCTACAAGCTGACCTGCTGGGTTCAGGGACCCGTCATGCTTCAGATGCTCAACATGCTCGAGCATTTCGACCTGAAATCCATGGGCTACAACAGCACACGGTACATCCACGCGTTGTACCAGGTGATGAACTTCGCCTTCGCAGACCGCGACTTCTACTACGGCGAT
>JBDRSZ010000235.1:0-11013 GCA_043824415.1 bacterium
CAGAAGAACCCATACAAGCCACAAAAAGCAGTGATCGAGAAGATCATTCCCGAGACTCCGGGAATCAAGACATTCGTCGTAAAGCCGGAAAACGGCTTCTCGTTTCATTGCGGACAGTTTGCTGAGTTGACCATATCCGAAGTAGGAGAAGCACCGTTCGCCATGTCATCTCCTTGTTACAAACCGGAAACACTCGAATTTACTGTTCAGAATGTCGGCTATATGACGTCTCGTCTTCATCAGATGAAGGAGGGAGACGTCGTGGGTATCCGTGGGCCGTACGGAAATGGTTTTCCGCTGGAGGATTTTTACGGAAAGGAAGTGCTCCTCCTCATCGGCGGCGTTGGATTTCCGCCTGCCAGGGCGCTGCTCTACAGTTTGCTCAAGGAGAAATCAAAATTTGAACGCATCCTGATGTGCTACGGAGCCCGCACGCCCGAGGATATCGTTTATAAGTATCAAATCGAAGATTTTAAGAACAAGATCGAGCTTCACCTGACAGTCGATAAAGCGGATAATAATTGGAAAGAGACTGAGGGGGTTGTCACAGTCCTGATGGACAAAGTGAAGGTCAACTTGCAAAATTCTGTGGCTGTGGTTATCGGGCCTCCCATCATGATGAAGTTCGGTACTCTCAAACTTTTAGATGTAGGTTACAAGCCTCAGGATATCTATCTTTCTATGGAGAGGAAGATGTACTGCGGAATCGGTCAATGCCGTCACTGCATGATCGATCATTATTTTATTTGTAAAGACGGACCCGTGTTTACCTACGAGCAGTTGAAAGATCTGCCCGATATCTGGGAATAATTATGGCAAAGCGACTGTTCATCGATTTGGAACTCTGTCGGAAATGCGAGACATGCAAGGCGTCGTGCAGTTATTTCTATCATCCTTTCAACGATGGCATCCTTCATCTCCGAGAATTGGGTGAGTTTGCTGCGACGTGTCGTCAATGTGATCAAGCGCCTTGCGTCAAAGGCTGTCCTCACGATGCACTGGAGAAACAAGAGGACGGAATCGTCAAACGATACAATCTGAGATGTGTCGCTTGTAATACGTGCAGTTATGCTTGTCCGTTCGGTACGATCCTTCCTGAAGTGATTCCCTACGCGGTTTCCCGGTGTGACTACTGTATGGGGCGTTTGAAGGAAGGGGAGATACCTGTCTGTGTTGGGGGATGCACGGAGAAAGCTATTCAGTACGGAGAGTTTGAGGCGGATCCCAAGAATCATCGGTTCTTAGTAGGGGATCACCTGGTCGTACATACCATTGCTTGGAAAAAGGAAGAATACGTCTGATATGAATCCATATATCGCATATTTGGTGTTTCCTGGATTTGTTTTTACAGCTATCGTGGGCATGCTCGCCAGCTGGATCGACCGGAAAGTCACGGCAAGAGTCCAGTGGAGGGTCGGCCCACCGTTGTTACAACCCCTCTATGACTTCGTGAAATTATTGGGGAAAGAGACCGTCATTCCTCGAGGGTGTTCGAAGGTTACTTTTCTGCTTGCACCTCTTTTTGGGTTGATGGCGGTAACGTTGGTTTCCACGCTCGTCTGGTCTGCTATCCTGTGGCCGGCCAAGGGATTTGTCGGAGACCTCATTGTTGTCATTTATTTTTTAATCTTTCCAATGCTTGCTGTGATCATCGGTGGGTTTGCATCGAGAAATCCCATCGCCTCTCTGGGAGCCAGCCGGGAAATGAAACTCATGCTGGCTGATGAATTACCCTTCATATTAGCCGTTTTTGTTTCGGTGATCCAAGCGGGCGGTGCTCTTCGTTTGGGTCAATTCGTGACATATCAGCAGACCTATGGATGGGTATTCGGGTCGATTTCCGGAGTCTTGGCGACGGTCGTTGCAATCATCACGATGCAGGCAAAATTGACTCTCATACCTTTCGATATACCGGAAGCTGAGACAGAAATTATGAGCGGTCCCTATGTAGAATATTCAGGACCGCCGCTGGCGATTTTTAAACTGACTCGTATGATGATGCTTTTTACTCTACCGATGGTACTTGTTCTGCTCTTTCTCGGTGGAATGGATTTTCATGGTTGGTCCATACTCTGGTCTATATTGAAATATGTCGTGCTTCTTGTACTCATCATACTCATTCGGAACACGAATCCAAGAGTACGGATCGACCAAGCAATGAAATTTTTGTGGGGACCCGTCACTTTTATTGGCATTGTGGCAGTGGTTCTGGCCTTTTTAGGATTGTGATGCTATGGGAATTAAGCTTAGAGCATTGACGAAATCTCCGTGGGTGTACCATCTTTCGACCGGAAGCTGTAACAACTGCGACATCGAGATACTGGATTGTCTGACACCCCGTTATGACTTGGAACGGTTTGGCATCATCTTGGTGGGCAGTCCGAGACATGCGGATGCTCTTTTAGTCACGGGAAACATGACGATGAAATGTATTCCAAGGGCGAAAGAGGTATATGAGCAGATGCCGAAACCGGGCGTTGTCATCGCCATTGGAACATGTTCATTGGGACATGGAGTCTTCAGCGGAAGTTATGTTATCCCCTATACCGTGGATGAAGTTCTACCCGTGGATATTTATATTCCCGGCTGTCCCCCCAAACCCGAGGGCATCATCGCAGGCGTGGCAAAACTTTTAGGGATGCTTCGACAGAAAGCATGAGTGTGAGAGTCGTATGACGTGGAAAGAGATAGAAAACGAGATTCGTAAGAAGTTCGATAAAAAGATAATCAAGTGGTTTGAACATAACGATCATCGGATCTATGTGGATATCGATCCGGGGGACCTCGTGGACTTCAGCCGGTTTATCTTTGAGAACCTCCAGGCACGATTCATCATCGCTTCGGCAGTGGATACACCTCGGGGCGGTGTGGAAGTCCTCTACCATTTTGATTTTTATCAATTGCCTCAGGTCTTTTCGCTCCGGGTCTTTTTGAAAAAACCCAAATGTGAAGTCGATTCGATTTCTCATGTCATCCCTGGGGCGCTGTGGATCGAAAGAGAGATTGCGGAATTGCTGGGCATTCAGGTCAAGAATCATCCGAACTTGGTTCATCTGCTTCTTCCAGACGATTGGCCGGATGGGAATTATCCCTTGAGGAGGGACCAATGAGCGAAATCATCCCGATTGGTCCGTACCATCCGCTTCAGGAAGAACCGGAATTTTTCCGCCTCCACGTCGAGGGCGAGAAAGTTACGAAACTCGACATCGAGATCGGCTACAACCACAGGGGTATCGAGAAATTGGCCGAGTCGAAGTCTTGGGATCAGGTGGTCTTCCTTGTGGAGAGAATCTGTGGTATCTGCTCATGCAGTCACCCGGCGGCTTCGGTGAATGCCATGGAGGACTTGGGCGGAATCGAGGCTCCCGAAAGAGCTCAGTACATAAGAACGATCATCTGCGAATTAGAGAGGGTTCACTCCCATTTACTTTGGCTCGGTTTGGCGGGCCATTTTATCGGTTATAACACGGTCTGGATGTGGGCGTGGAAGTACAGAGAAGCCGTATGTGACGTTTTGGATAAAATCACGGGAAATCGGCAGAGCTACGCGATGTTCAAAGTGGGCGGTGTCCGGAGAGATATCCTGAATGAAGATATTCCCTGGTTTAAGAAGCAGATCGACAATGTAAAACCGGCTTTAGACTTGTTCAAGGGCGCTGTGATGGACGATCCTGTGATCCATGCGAGGACGAAGGGGGTGGGAGTTCTTACAGCGAAGCAGGCTCGTGATTACTGTGTTACCGGTCCGACCGCTCGTCCTTCGGGCGTGGCTATCGACGTACGGAAGGACGATCCATACTTTGCCTACGACTGGGTGGATTGGAACATCGTCGTACTTCAAGAAGGAGACGTATTTGCCAAGGCAGCTTGCAGAATTTTGGAGATGTACGAATCGATTAAAATCATAGAGCAGTGTTTTGACAAGATGAAACCGGGAATCATTGATCTGCACGTGAAAGAACTACCTCCCGGTGAAGGAATTGGTCGGGCGGAAGCGCCTCGCGGTGAAGTGTACCATTACTGCCGCAGCGACGGTTCCAACTTCCCTGTTCGGTACAAAGTACGCGCTCCGAGTTATACGAATATACTCTCAAATGAAGTCGCCTGCGTCGGGCAGACTGTTGCAGATGCGGCACTCGTTCTGGCCGCGGTCGATCCGTGTTACTGCTGCACCGAACGCGTCATTGTCGTAGACCACGATAGGAAAGTTGAGCGCGTTTTGAATACGAATGACCTCGTTCGTCTCTCACATGAGAGGACGAAACAGATTAGAAAAGAATTGGGTGTATGATGAATCCGCTTCTTTATCCCATTATCATTCCAATTATTCTCGGTACGTTCTGCGTGCTCATTCCACGGAGAATCAAATTCATTCGTGAATTTCTTGCTCTCATCGGTTCTGCGGGGACTTTTGGATGGATTATCTGGTTGTTCATACAGAAACCTCTTGAGTGGGTACACAATGATTTTCTCCTTCTACGCCTGGACGATTTGAGCAGCTTCATTCTTTTGGCGTCAGGACTTTTTGGATTCCTCATCACGCTGTATTCGATACGGTTTATGTACGGAAAAGAGAGATTAAGCACCTATTACGGCTCCCTACTCTGGACGATAGGAGCGGCGTGTGGAGTTCTATTGGCCAATCATCTTATCGTACTTCTCATTTTTTGGGGTTTCTTGGGGATTACCCTGTATCTTCTGGTTCTCACTGGAGGAGACGATGCAGCACCCGCAGCAAAGAAGACACTAATCATCATCGGAGGAAGCGACGCACTCATTCTGTTGGGAATCGGATTCGTCTATGTCCTGACATCCACTTTTGAGATGAACAAAATAGTCATCTCCTTCGATGGAACCCTTGTTTATTTCGCTTTTATTCTCTTGGCATTGGGTGCGTTTGCCAAAGCAGGCGCGATGCCACTTCACACATGGATCCCTGACGTCGCAGAAACAGCGCCGATACCCATCACAGCCTACCTTCCCGCAGCATTGGACAAGCTTCTGGGCATCTATCTTTTGGGCCGGATGTGTCTGAATCTCTTCGTAATGTCGGGCGCGATGAACTTATTCCTGATGATTGTCGGTGCGGTGACGATCATCGCAGCGGTGATGATGGCCCTGATTCAGCATGATCTGAGACGGCTGTTGGCTTATCACGCTGTTTCCCAGGTTGGATATATGGTCCTTGGAATCGGAACTGGAAATCCGATCGGCATAGCCGGTGGTCTTTTTCACATGCTGAACCATTCAATCTATAAAGCCTGCCTGTTCCTTTCAGGGGGGGCCGTACAGTATAGGACAGGGACAACGGATCTTGACAAATTGGGTGGTGTGGGGAAAACAATGCCCATCACCTTCATTTCTTTCCTCATCGCTGCGTTCGCCATTTCCGGCGTTCCCCCGTTCAACGGATTCGTATCCAAGTGGATGGTCTACCAGGGATTGGTTGAATTGGGGAATACAGGGGATAAACTATGGATTGTTTGGCTGGTGGCTGCTATGTTCGGAAGTGTGCTAACTCTTGCCAGCTTTATGAAACTCACACACACGACGTTTTTAGGAGTTCCTTCCAAACTCACAAGCTCAAAAAAAATTAAAGAAGTAGGGCTTGGGATGACTTTCCCGATGGTGGTTCTGGCATTGCTCTGTGTTGTATTCGGTATCTTCGCTTTTTCAATACCGCTGAAATATTTTCTCCTCCCGTCGGTTTCCGGTGTTTCTTATCTGGGTGTCTGGTCGCCTGGTTTAGCGACGACCATGATCGTTTTGGGGTTGATCGTCGGATTGTTAATCTATTTGGCCGGGAATATGAAGAAGGGAATTCGGGAAGCGGATAGTTTTATTGGTGGGGAAAAACTTCCTATGGAGGTTCGCGTTACAGGAACAGGATTCTACAACACGATTCGAGAGATGGGAGGGATACGACGCATCTACAATTGGGCCGAGGCAAAGTTTTTCGATATCTACGATCAAGGCAGCCGGTTTGCGTTCGGTTTAGCAGGATTATTTCAGCGAGCCCACACGGGCGTGTTAACGTCTTACATGTTGTGGATCTTTCTTGGAATGGTTGTTTTATTCATTGTATTGATGGGGATTTAATCGAATGCTGACCTCCCTCATCCTTCTTTTGGTACTAATGATTTTGGGGGCCTTGGTTGCCCTTGAGAGCAAAGATCTCTTGTCGGGGATTATTTCGCTCGGGATCATTGGTTTTGCCCTTACCATTATTTTCTTGATTCTACACGCACCAGACTTGGCAATCGTCCAGATCGTCGTGGAGACAATGACTCTTGTCATACTCATCGCTGCAGTGCTCAAGACGACCCGGGAGGATACGACTGAAAAAGTGGACACAAAGAAGGTACTCCTTTGGGTTTCTGGGTTGGTTTTTGTTGTCGTGTTTATGATGACTGCGATTAAAGCATTTCAGCATCTGCCGGATTTTGGATTCCCAACCCTTCGGATGGCTCAGGCTTATATCGATGAGGGCCTTTTCCTCACCGGAGCTACCAACCTTGTGGCAGCAATCATTTTAGATTTCCGAGGCTACGATACTTTGGGTGAAGCGACTGTTCTGTTCACATCAGTGGTTGGTGTCGTGACTGTTCTCCGTAGAGTGGGGAGGAAGCAAGCATGAGTGGAATGACACTCATCGTTAGGCGTATCACGCAACTCATGGCTCCATCTATATTTTTATTGGGCATCTATGTGATCCTGCACGGACATTTAACGCCCGGCGGAGGATTCGCGGGTGGTGTTCTCATTGCGGGTTGTTTTGTGCTGATCGTTTTGGCTTATGGTTCTGATGAAGTCAAGAGTGAAGCCAGAAAATGGCGTGCCACTTTCTCAGAAAGTTTTGGGATTTTCCTTTTCTGGTTTTTGGCCGTTCTTGGTCTCATTCAAGGAACGTATTTTTTCACTAATTTCATTGCCAAGACGAGCCCGGGACAACCGTACCATCTCTTCAGCGCGGGCATCATTCCTCTCTGCAATATTGCCATTGGTATCGAGGTGGGAGCTGCTTTGTTTGCGATTTTCATTACTTTGGTCGTACTGAAGGTTGGGGAGAAGTTATGATAGTCTTCATCCTGGCCATTCTTCTGTTCTTGATTGGTCTATACGGTGTTTTGGTTAAAAGGAATCTTGTCAAGATTATCATCGGCCTGATGATCATGGAGTATGCCGTAAACCTCTTCTTTGCGCTCGTGGGTTACAGAGAAGGGGGGACTTCTCCCATCTTTTCAGAAGGGTTGGAAGGTAAGGTTTTCTTCGTCGATCCGTTGCCTCAGGCGCTTGTCCTGACAGCAATCGTTATCGGTTTAGGTACGACGGCACTGTTGGTTTCGATAGTGGTAAGAATTTACGAAAAATACGATACCCTCGACGTTCGAAAAATCAGGAAGCTTCGCGGATGAATTTATTACCCTTGTTTGTGATCGTTCCTCTGGGAGCGGCATTTTTGACACCAATTTTATCCAAGTTTTGGAAAGGATTTCCCGATTGGATGGGAAATTTAACCAGTGGATTTCTCATGTGCTTGGCTCTTTGGTGTCTCCGATTCGCACCTAAGACGCTGGTCTATTATGCTGGAGGCTGGGAGCCGATCGAGGGGATTCCAGTAGGAATCGCAATGGTGATGGATGGGTTGACGGTATTAATGCTCATCATCATCAATGTCGTGGCTTTCTTTGTGACGCTCTATTCCGTGAATTACATGAACCGTTATACGGATAAGGGAAAATATTATACACTTTTCTTGTTGATGATTGCCGGCTTGAACGGAGTCGTACTTGCGGGTGATTTGTTCAACCTTTTTGTCTTTTTAGAGATTACGGCCATCGCAACTTACGCACTCGTTGCTTTCGGTGTAGAAGCCGAATCGTTAGAGGCGTCATTCAAGTACCAAGTATTGGGCGGCATCGCATCCATCACAATCCTGCTGGGGATCGCGTTTTTCTACCATCTTACAGGAACTCTGAATATGGCCGACGCTTCTCGAATCTTGGCAGGAATGGGTTCCAATCCGGCTGTTACCTTTACGGCAATCCTTTTTCTTGTAGGATTCAGTTTGAAAGCCGGTCTGATGCCGTTTCATGCCTGGCTTCCAGATGCTTATCCTTCTGCGCCGGCATCCATATCGGCTATGCTTGCAGGCGTTGGATCGAAGGTATTGGGCGTTTATGCTCTGATTCGGATATTCTTTAACGTGTTTGGAATGGCAGCGATACCCTCGTTATTCACAGTCTTATTGATTTTAGGAACGCTATCGATGGTAGTGGGTGCGTTTCTCGCCCTGGGTCAAAAAGACTTTAAACGGCTCTTGGCCTACTCTTCCATCAGTCAAATCGGTTATGCTGTATTCGCTTTTGGCCTAGGTACTCCGCTGGGTATTCTGGGAGGATTGTTCCATTTGCTCAATCATTCTGTTTTTAAATCTCTACTCTTTTTTAATTCAGGAGCAATCGTTCATGCCACTGGGAACAGAGATCTTGAGAGCATGGGCGGTCTTTCCCAGCGGATGTTGGTTACGGGAACGACTTCTCTCATCGGTTCGCTTTCCGTGAGTGGAATTCCTCCGATGGGTGGATTCTGGAGTAAACTGATTATTATCTTTGCAGCAGTGGAAAGCGGACACCCCATCTTGGCAGGTGCAGCCATTTTGGTGAGTATTGTCACATTGGCTTATTACATGAAAGTTCAGAAAATGGCATTCTTCGGGACCTTAGGAACTGCATATCAAAAAGTGAAAGAGGTTCCTGCTTTGATGTGTGTATCCATGGTGGTACTGGCACTCCTGAGTTTGGGCATGGGAATTCTCCTGCTTCCCCAGTTACGTGAAGTGGTTTTGGATCCGGCCGTGAAGGTAATCGAACAGGGAATAGGGTATGCAGAGATGGTATTAGGAGGCTGATAAGTGCGAAAGATCATTCTCATCATTTTTTCTTTCATCGTTTGGCTGGGTCTAACGTGGACATTGGAATGGCAAAACCTCGTTGTTGGAGGCGTGGTTGCCATAACGGTCGGACTAATATTCGGGAATCTTTTTGTGAATGAACCGGCGAAAGTATTTCAGTTCAGCAGATGGTTATGGTTCGTCATGTACATTCCAGTTTTTTTCTGGGAGATGGTAAAATCCAATTTTGACGTTGCGTATCGCGTGCTGCATCCAAAAATGCCGATTTCGCCCGGTATCGTTAAAGTCAGGACAAATTTACAGTCGGAAATGGGTAAAGTCTTCCTGGCAAACTCCATCACATTGACGCCGGGTACGTTTACAATCGATTTGAAGGACGAATTTCTCTATATCCATTGGATCAATGTTCGGTACAAAGATATCGATAAGGCGACTCAAAATATTGTAAGTAAATTCGAGAAGTACCTTATAAAAATATTTGATTGAGAGTAGAATGAATACATATTTTATCATTCTCATCGCATGTTGTTTTGCCTGCCTTCTTAGGGCGTGGCGGGGGCCGTCTATACCGGATCGGATGGTTGCCATAGACATTATGGGTATCCTAGCCGTTGGAATGGCAGCTTTACTGGCAGTTATTACAGGGCGAGATTTTTTCATCGATATTGCGCTGGCATGGATTTTTCTCAGTTTTATCGGTACTCTGGCTCTTGCAAAATACCTTTCTCATAAACGGTTGGATGAGTAGATTTATGAGCTGGAATGAATTGATCGGAATGATCATCATAGGCATAGGGGTCGCCTTCGACGCTTTTGGATGTTTGGGTCTGCTACGATTGCCAGATGTCTACAATCGTCTTCAAGCAGGGACCAAGTGTGTGACGTTCGGGACGTGTGGCATACTTTTCGGCATTTTTACTATAAGTGGATTTACTAGCCTTGGAATAAAGGCACTGTTAGGGATTCCATTCGTCCTTTTGACCTCTCCGGTGGCTGCACATGCAATCGCTCGGGGCGCACACATTTTCGGTGTGAAATTATGGGATAAAAAAGTTATCGATGCATATGAAGAGGATCGAGGGGATAAACCGGCACTGTAAATGGATTTGAGATGAAATACCCAAAATTAAGAGAACTTAAAGAAGCCATCAAATCACTTTTTTCGAAACCCTATACAACTAAGTTTCCGAAAGTGGCACACGAGCCGTATGACGGTTTCAGGGGAAAACCTGAATATTCAAAAGAATACTGTGTCGGATGTGGCGCTTGTGCTGAAGTTTGCCCGGGCGGAGCTATTACAGTCATCGATCCGCCGGAACCTGTGAAGAAAAAGTCACCCGTTCCGATGAGAAAAATCGAATGCCGTTACGATACGTGCATTTTTTGCGGAAACTGCCAGACCTATTGCATCACTGAAAAAGGAATACAGCTGACGAAACAGTATGATCTCGCACTGTTCGACAGAAAACTTGCAGTTGAAGAGATCGAGAAAGAATTGGTCGTATGCGAACTTTGTGAATCGATCGTGTCAACGAGGGACCATCTCCGATGGTTGGCGAAACGGCTGGGAACTTTATCTTACGGAAATCCGACGCTTCTTCTGGTCTCACAAAGAGAACTCATTCCTGTTGAGTCAGGAAAGAAAGCCGGGGAATTAAGAAGACCGGACATTTTAAAAGTACTTTGCCCGAAGTGCCGGCATGAAGTAATGCTGAAGGATATTTGGGGATAATCTAGTTAATAACATGGAACATGTTAAACCCTTCTTGAAAAGAAGGGTTTTTTATTGTGAATGGTTAGGCTATCAATCGATTCAATAATATTGTCTACATCTTCATTGATTTGTGATCCCTTTATATCGAATAGATTGTTTTCTTCGGTTTTTTTTCTACCCACCAATGTAGCTGTCTCACAAACAAGCATCTTTTTACATTCTATCGAAGGGACATTCCTCCACCGAAATTCATGGCGATTTTTAATAGCTATTTACGATCAAGATCGAATTAAACGCCGTATGTGAAATGCATAGCCTGAGAGCAATTGAATCCATCTTTGAAGCATCGCACTGAGCGATCTTTAGAATCCATGAATTTTACCAT
>JBDRSZ010000236.1:0-6111 GCA_043824415.1 bacterium
CTGCAAATCCTATAAATCCTCACCTATCCTCTCCTTTGGAAAAGGAGAGGGAGCGCTTGTTCATTTTTTGAAAATCGCTCTTCTGATTGGATCGTTTTATTAAAAATGATCAGATTCGCCAAAGTCGAGTCAGTTATTGAAAATAGGATTTCTCGATATATTTCGGTGGGCATCGGTGACTTTCGGTGTTCCATTTGTTTCATCCGGATGGTAATGGCATGAAAGTAGCGGTTTATCAGTTCGCGCCGGAGTTTGGGGAGAAGGAGAAGAATCTCTCCAAGATCGAGAAGGCGCTCGATAAGACGGATGCGGATTTGATCGTCCTCCCTGAACTGTGCACGACGGGGTATCAGTTCGTCTCGACGGATGAAATCGATGCGTTGTGCGAGCCGGTTCCGGAAGGGCCGACGGTTGAGCGGTTTGTCCACATCTGCGCAGAGAGAAAGATGTTTCTCGTGGCGGGCATCGGAGAGAAGGAAGAATGGGTCGCATACAATACAGCCGTGCTGATCGGGCCCGGGGGATTCATCGGGTCGTACCGGAAGGTCCATCTCTTCTGCGAGGAAAAGAGGTGGTTCCGTCCAGGGGACAGGGATTTTTCAGTATACGATGTTGATCGGGCGAAAATCGGTCTGATGATCTGCTTCGACTGGATTTTCCCGGAAGCGGCGCGGTCATTGGCGGCACTTGGGGCGGACATCCTCTGCCATCCGTCCAATTTGGTACTTCCCTACTGCCAGGATGCGATGGTCACACGGAGCATCGAGAACGGCGTTTTTACCATCACGGTCAACCGGATCGGGAGCGAAGAAAGGGGCGGTAAAAAGCGTCTCACTTTCACGGGCGGAAGCCAGATCGTGGGTCCGAGGGGTCAGATTCTCCTTCGTCTGGGAAAGAATGTCGAAGCGATTCGAACAGTGGAAATCGATCCAACTCAAGCAAGGGATAAACAGATCACAGAGGAGAATCATCTGTGGAACGATCGGCGTCCGGGGGCGTATCAATTCTGAATAAAAGAGGCAGGGAATTATGTCGGAAGCTTGGAATGGCCCGTTAGAGAAAATCGATGCGTACCGCTGGCGAATTCCGAAATCGTATGCAAAGGGAATGCGTGTTCCGGGGCTGATCTACGCGGACGAGGAGATGCTGAAGCAGGTGCGGAGGGATCAGGCTCCGCAGCAGGTGGCCAACGTGGCCCATCTGCCCGGACTCGTGGGATACTCCATGGCCATGCCGGATATTCATTGGGGGTATGGTTTTCCCATCGGAGGCGTGGCGGGCGTCGATGTGGAGGAGGGTGTCATCTCCCCGGGCGGAGTAGGGTAC
Organism: bacterium; assembly: GCA_043824415.1. GTDB lineage: Bacteria > Zhuqueibacterota > QNDG01 > QNDG01 > DSAB01 > JBDRSZ01. The sequence continues at coordinate 1,327 of JBDRSZ010000236.1, forward strand.
GACATCAACTGCGGCGTTCGGCTCGTCCGGACGAATCTGACGTTTCCCGACGTGAAGGACCACGTACGGTCGCTGGTGGAACGGTTTTTCCAGAAAGTGCCCTGCGGAGTCGGGTCGACGAGCAAACTGAAGCTGTCTCATCGGGACGAACAGGCTGTACTTCGGGACGGATCGATATGGGCCGTGAAGCAGGGATTCGGTTGGAATGAGGATGTGGAGCGGACGGAACAGGGAGGATGCATCGGGGGGGCGGATGCAGGAGCGCTGTCTGCACGGGCTCTGGAACGAGGGCGTCCTCAACTGGGAACACTGGGCGCGGGCAACCACTTCCTGGAAATCCAGGAAGTGACGGAGGTCTATGATGCTGAGGCGGCCAGCGCTTTCGGTCTTGAAAAAGGACAGATCACGGTGATGATTCACACGGGCTCCAGGGGATTGGGGTATCAGGTGTGCGACGACAACTTGGACCGCATGGTCCGCGCGATGAACAGGTATCAGATTGTCCTTCCGGATAAACAATTGGCCTGTGCACCCGTGAATTCTCCGGAGGGGAAGCAGTATTTCGCAGGCATGGCTGCTGCCGCCAATTACGCATGGACGAATCGTCAGATCATCCTCCACTGGGTGAGGGAGAGTTTCGAGCAGGTGTTGGGACAATCAGCGGAGAAATTGGGCATGCACATGGTATACGACGTGGCCCACAACATCGCCAAGTTTGAGGAGCACATTGTGGACGGGAAGCGGAGGAAGGTCGTCGTCCACCGGAAGGGTGCGACGCGGGCGTTCGCTGCCGGGCATCCGGATCTGCCGGATAAATACAGGAGTGTCGGACAACCGGTTTTGATCCCCGGCGATATGGGAACGGCTTCGTACGTCCTCGTCGGGACGGAGAGAGCGATGGAGGAGAGCCTGGGCTCCACTTGTCACGGCGCAGGACGCGTGATGAGCCGGCATGCTGCCATCAGGGCGACGAAGGGCCGTGCCATCGACAGAGAGCTGGCCGACCGCGGCATTATCGTCCGGAGCCGGGGCAGGGACACGCTGCACGAGGAGGTTTCGGAAGCGTACAAGGACATCAATCATGTCGTGGAGATCGTGCATGGGGCGGGACTATCTAAAAAAGTCGTGAAGATGCGACCGCTGGGCGTTGTGAAGGGATGAATGAAGTGGAGACCGGAGACAACAAAAGGAGACCGGAAATCGAAGACGGGAGATAGGAAAAAAATTAGAAGTAAACAGTAAACAGTAAACAGTAAGAGAATAACTGCAATCCTTACATCACTCTTTGAACGGATGGTAGCAGCATGCAGTTTATGACAAAAACTCGGAGGCGGGCGATTATCAACATCACGTCGCTCATCGATGTTCTTTTTCTGCTCCTCATCTTTTTCATTGTTTCATCCACTTTTTTGGAACAGCCGGGAATCAAGCTGGATTTACCGAAGACGGCCCATCAGGAAGCCCTTCGGATCGAGGGGTATACGCTGTTCATCATGTCGGACGGCTCGATGTACCTGAACGAGGATGAGATTCCTTTTGAGAAGCTTTCAGAACGGCTGAAGGCCATCGCTCCTGAAGTAGAAGAACGAGGGCTTGTCCTGAAGGCCGACGAGAATATCAAGTACGGACTCGTGGTCGAGGTGATGGATATCGTCAAAGAGAGCGGGATCGTGAAATTGGTGGTGGCCACGCAGCCGAAAGATGTTGAATAAAATACCACAGAGTTACGCGGAATAACACGGAGAATAAAGAGTAAGAATAGAATCTGTGACTGTCCGTGAGATTCTGTGGTTATTTTTTGGATGATTGCTATGAAGGTGATTCGTACAGTTCGAGAGATGCAGGCTGAAGCGGAGAAACACAGGCAGGTTGGCAGGATGATCGGCTTCGTGCCGACGATGGGGTATCTTCACGAGGGGCACTTGAGCTTGATCCGGATCGCCCGAAGCCGCGCGGATGTGGTCGTCGTCTCGATTTTCGTGAATCCCACACAGTTCGGCCCGGAGGAAGACCTTGATAAATACCCTCGGGATTTTCGCAGCGATGAAAAATTGGCCGAGGAGGCCGGCGCCGATATCATCTTCTATCCGTCGGAAAAAGAGATGTATCCGTACGACTTTTTGACTTTTGTATCTGTTGAAGAGATCACCGATGTCCTGTGCGGCGCTTCCAGACCGGGTCATTTCCGCGGCGTGGCGACTGTTTGTGTGAAGCTCTTCCACGCCGTGAAGCCGCACTTTGCCGTGTTCGGTCAGAAGGATGCACAGCAGGTCGTGGTCATCCGGCGGATGGTGAAGGATTTAAATTTCGACGTAGAGATTGTTACAGGACCCATTGTCCGCGAAGTAGACGGACTGGCCATGAGTTCGAGGAATGCGTACCTGTCCAAAGAAGAACGGAAGGATGCGCTCTCTCTGAATCAGTCCCTGAAGCTGGCGGAAGAGATGGTACGGAACAGCGAGAGGCGGGTGGACGTAATCGTTCATGCGATGAAGGAATTGATCGACGGGGGAAAACGGACCCGCATCGATTATATTTCCGTCGTCTATCCTGAGACGTTGAGGGAATTGGATGAGATCGAAGACAAGGCTCTCGTAGCACTGGCCGTTTTTGTGGGCAAGACGCGATTGATCGATAATACGATTATAGATATACGCACCAAAGAATAAACTTCATTTGTCCTTTCTAAAGCCATTTTAAAAGAGATACCGGAACAGCGAACGAGTGAATAGGACGAACGGTGATTTCGAATCCATTGTTTGTCTGTTCATTTTCATGCAGTCAATGATTCCCTCCGAATGACCGCCTATGATGCGGGCGCCACGATTTTCCCGATGAACAGGATGGTGTTCGAATGATGCTCGCGGATGAGGAAGATGAAGGGCCGGTTGCAGATCATCAGGAACTGGGGATTGCCACCGGCGGACGTCAGGGTGATTTCGACGACGGTGGCCGCGGCCGCCTCGGTGCCTTCCTCGTCGACCTCGACGAAGGTTTTGTGCTTAACGTTGCTGATGAAAAGATCGACGTCGGGATTAATGCGTGTGAAGTCGGCCCGACCGGCCTCGAAGGCCACGCCCATGCCCAGGGCCGTGAGAATGTCGTTGAGCTTTTTGTCGTATTCCAGCTTGAATTTCGGCAGGTGGAGAAGAACATCCTTTTTATTGAACGAGGACGCCCATGCGGACACCTTCTCCGATGTGATTTCGCGGATGAGTTCATCCACGGTACGGGCTTCTTTGGGCAGGATGACAGTCATGCTGAACTTGCCTTCTCCATAAGGCAGGTCGACAGCCTGGAAGTCATCGGTCTCAAAATAGCTTAAGGTTTCACGGAGGCGCATCATCTTTACGGGGATATCGGAACCGTCGGGTTTGGCGAAGGTATCGTCCGTCGTTTTTGACGGGTCGAATTCCACGGTCCATGTGGCTTTGAAATAGATGGCGTTGATGAGGAACATGACGGTGAGGGGATTGATGGGCGGTTGGACGATCTCTTCGATTTTACCTTGCGTGTTGTCGCTGACCCAGGCGTTGATGACGTCCGTTGCCTGGGGAGAAGAGAAGTCGAGGTTCTGGATGAGAGCGTCGAAGAAGTGTCGATTGGCGTCGATGAAGTCCTGGAGGACGTCGAATCCCTGGCGGACCCATATAGAGTTGGCGATGTCGAACTGGACGTCAGGATCGAGGCCGGTGAGTAGCTCGATCAGGTCCATGAAGGACCGGTTGATCTGCTCCTCGGTCATGCCCTCGAAGCCGAGGGTGGTCTTTATGGCCTCGTACGTGTCACCGCCCGCGCCGTTGAGGGTCATGCCCAAGGCCATGGCCACACTCAACGGTGAGATGAAGATGTTCTCCTGCTCTGAGGTCCTGACGATCTCTTTGAAAAGATTGAGGCCGAACGCGTTGTTGGAGGAGGTGAGCTGCTTCTCGAGTGTCGTCAGTTCCCGGACGGATTTCTGCTGTGGTGCGACTGAAAAATTACGGATGCAGTGGAGTAAAAGCACACTCGAGGCGATGGCGAGGATTAAACATTTTTTTCTCAACATGGCTTCTCCTTTTAAAATATGCGATATCCGTCTTGCGGATGTTTCGATGTGATATGAATGGTAACTTAAACCCCGGGAAAAAGTTTCATGGATGAGAGAGGAGTTCTTTGGTGCGAACCTTCCCGCGTCCCGGGGTTTAAGTCGCCTCCTTTGTCAATTAAACAGGTTGAAGTCGATCCACCACTGGAATTCGCGCAATTTTGTATCGTTGTAGGTTTTCACAAAATTGGGCGCTGCGAGCAAGCGTACATTGAAGTGCTTGGAGGGGATGATGGTCGCGCCCAATAGAAGGGTGGTTTTCACATCGCTGCGCGTCTCTTCAGGCTGGGTGTACCGCTCTCCAAAGTGTTCTCTGTGCGTTGTGCGCTCGTCTTGGGTCGTCGTTCTATAATCGAAAATCGCCAATGTCACATCGGTGATGTTCCATCTTCTCATGCTTCGGTTAACGCCGAATGTGATTTCTCCGTACTTCGAGAGGCGATAGTTCATGATGACGGGTATCTGTATGTTCATTTCAGATGTTTTAAAGTCCCACAGAAGTTCTTTCCCTTCCTCGGTCGCGTAATAGTATCGATTCTGCGTTTCTTTATTGAACCATAAGTGATCCGAGAACATGTCGGCGATGACGCTTTCCGAGGTCTCGGTGCGGCAGTTTCGCCGGGACAGGTTGATGCCCACGTGGAGGCGCGTCTTCGTATCGACCTGCCATTGGAGCGCGGCTGAGAATCGATGCGCCA
>JBDRSZ010000237.1:0-11108 GCA_043824415.1 bacterium
CCGAGCCACCAATTCTTTGCCTGTACCCGTTTCCCCATATATTAATACCGTTGTGTTATATTGGGCCACGGTTTCAATCATTGAATAGACTTGTTTCATAACAGGGCTTCCACCGATAAGCGGCCCAAAACTTTTCATTGATATCGCTGCCCTACGTAACCGTGTGACCTCTGAAATATCATGAAGTACCAATACGACGCCAAAGTCTATGGGTACAAGCTCATTAGTAATCGCGGTACTCACCAAATAGGTTTTCACTTCAGCATTACTATCTTCAATTTCCAGAGTAAAGTTTTTAATAGGACGGTGGTTATTAATTGTCTCATCAATCAACTTTTGAATTCCGGGAAAACGGTCTTCAAAAACATCATAAGCGTTTTTACCAATAAAGGCTTGAGAATCCGAATCCAATATTTCACTGGCGGTTTTATTTATAGTAGCGATATTTGATTTTTGATCAAGAATCGCAAAAACACCTATGGGCATGGTATTAAAAACCGATGACAGCTCATTGAACCTTTGAATGTAATCCTTTAAAGTTAGCTCATTTTTTTCTATCGTGAACTCTTTCCGATTAGGCATATAAGAATTTCTCCTTTAACCGCTGTCGGTAAGATTTTTAGCAAATCAAAAACAATATACCAAACTATTCAGGACATATCAACTGTTTATTTAAAATGTATTTTATCGGTCTGATGCAGGTAACTTTGTTATTTATGTGATGGATTCTTTCCCAGTAGGTCTGGTGTGTCGTTCAATGAAGCGGATGTAAGAATCACCTTTTTTTCGTTGTAACAAATTTTGAACTCTAATAGAAGTGAAAAGATTAAATGAGGATTTAAAATTCAAAATTTCATCGCGTAAGATTTCAATTATTTTATCGTTTATGAAATTTCAGTTTTGATGTTCAATACTTTTGAATAACCGATCAGTTTATAGGAGCTTATGGCTTTATGCCGCTACAATGATTTTTTTATCCATCGGGCGATGTCTTCGATGACGACTTCCGCCACGTGTCCGGCGTTATTGTACTCTTCGGGCGTGATCCTGCCTTTGCCTTCGATGAACAGATGGTTGAGTCCCGGATAGGATTTGAATTCCACATCTTTCCGGCTTCCCAGCGCCACTTTCCAGTTTTCAAAATCGACCATCGTCACCTGATAATCCCTCTCCCCCTGGAGGATGAGCATCGGACGGCGGAGGCTTTGTGCGAGTCTGGGGGGATCGTATTCTCGCAGGTCGAGCCAGTACGAGGGGGGCGCTCCGATGAGGTATTGCTTGTTTGAAACGGCGTCGGAGGGATCGAGCGCTTTGATCTTTGCGACCGCCTGTTTGATAGAATTGATTTGAGCGCTGTCTGATTTGGACAGGTTTGGTTTCAATGATGCGATATACGCGATTTGTTCGATGATGATGTCCTCGAGAGCGCGGGTCGTCCCTGCGAGGATGATGAATCCTTCGATGTTGGGATCGGCTGTTCCGATTCTCGGGACGACCATTCCGCCAAGGCTGTGCCCCAGGACGAAGATTCTCCGAGGATCGATTTCTGCGGTCTTCCGGAGCGCGGATGCGGCCGCCAGAGCATCTTCGACGGTTTCCTCCTTAACGGTGAAGGTCGTTTTCATGGATGCGAGTTTTTTCGAATATACGCGGGTCCGTTTTTCATACCGGAGTACGGCGATGCCGCGACCAGCCAGTCCCCAGGCGATATCGCGGAAGGGCTTGTTGGGGCCGATAGTTTCATCGCGGTCCTGCGGTCCTGAGCCGTGGACGAGGACGACTGCCGGGAAGGGTCCGTTTCCCTGGGGCAGTGTGAGCGTTCCCGGGAGCGTCCAGTCTCCCTCTCCTATTGTCGTCTCTTTTTCGTAGAATGCATCCTGCTGGCTGTATGACGGCGGCGTCGGTGTGGGGACGAGCCAGAGGCCGGCGATCTGTCTTCGGTTGTTGAAGACGACTTTAAGATCGATGGAGGACTGCTCGAATTCACACGTCACGAATACGAAATCATACTCCTGGAATGATTCCGTCCGAATATCCGAACGCCGTTTGAAAGCACCTCTCTGTTGAATGAGGCCGGCCCAGAATTTTTCGAGCTCCTCCGGCGGGGATACTTTTTTCATAGTGCTGTCGAATCTTGCGGTCGCTCTTGAAAAATCGCCCTTTACCATGAAATCGATAAATTCTTCTGCGAAGACGACGATCGTGTCCGACTGCGACGATTGCAGCGGGCGGGCTTGACTGTTGGAAGGAATGAAGATGGAAACGATCGCGCAAAAAAGCAAGAACATTTTCATTGCATTCATCTCCTCATCGCCGGATTTCGCCGGTTGAGCGAATTGAAAAGCCCGCCGGTGGCGGGCTTCTTTAAAATCGCTTTTACTGATATTTATGACGTTTGTTTGCTGAATTTATCTTTGAGTTCGTTGATCTGGTCGCGGATGCGAGCAGCATCTTCATACCGTTCCTCCTCCACAGCTTCCTGGAGCCGGACGTTGAGGGTTTGAATGTCCTCTTCTTCTCCTTGGAGTTGTGCCCCTTCGGCGTTGTTTTCGATGCCCGCTTTCTGCATGACTTCTTCATCGACAAAAATAGGGGCCTGAGACCTGAGAGCCAGGGCGATGGCGTCGCTGGGCCGGGCGTCGATTTGGGATTGTGTTCCGTTTCGTTTGATGTCGATGGTGGCGAAATAGGTGTTTTCTCTCAAGTCGATGACTGTGACTTTGAGGACGTTGGCTTTCATCGAATCGAGCAGGCTTTTCATCAGGTCGTGGGTCATGGGTCTCGGGGGAGCCACCTTTTCTAATTGAAAAGCGATGGACTGGGCTTCCGCCGGACCGACAACGATGGGCAGCCACCGGTTGTACGTGTCGTCCTTCAGGATGACGACGAAACGGTTGCTCGACGTATCCAGAGTGACTCTTTCCACACGTACGGCCACGATCATCTTAACACCTCAGCTTGATTTGTCGCCCTATAGAATAGAAATAAAAAATTTAAAAATCAAGGGAAATCTATATTAAATTTTTGTCGCATTTTTAGTAGCGAACGGAGTCGATGTGATCTTCACATGCCGGAGCGATTTGAAGATATTCTCTCGGATGTTGGCGTTTTTCTCGGATCGCTGGAGGCTGGAGATGATTTCCTTCACCCGCTGCCTACGCGTTTTTCCGTCCGCGGGGCAGAGCCTGGGGAGTGCTGGCAGGCTTGATTCTTGTGCGAATTTTTTCAGCAAATTTTCTTCGACGTAAGTCAAGGGCCGGATGATGTGCATCTTTCCACGGAATATCTCCTGTACCGGACACATGGCTTCGATCTTCCTTCCGTACAGGATGTTGATGAGGAGCGTCTCGACGATGTCGTCCTTGTGGTGTCCGTAGGCGATTTTATTGCAGCCTTGTTCGTGGGCTGTTTCGTATACGGCTCTCCTCCGGTTGAGAGAGCAGATGAAGCACGGATTTTTCCGGGCTCGCGGATCGAGGGCGCGGCTGCTGATGTCCGTGTGAACGATCCGATAATCCACGCCCAATTCCTGAAAATACAATTCCAGCCTGAACCAAGATTTGGGTTCCGCTTCTTGAAAACCCAAATCGATATGCAGAACAAAAAGGGAAAAATCGTCCTTCACATAGATGAATCTATCGTGAAGGAGTTTCAGGAGGGTGAGACTGTCGGGGCCTCCCGAAACACCCACCAGGATGCGATCCCCGCTTTTGATCATTGCGTAATCGAGGATGGCCTTTTCCATCCGGCTTCTCAGGGTTTTATGGAGTTTTGTCATCCGTCTCGTTCAGTTTTGGCGTTGCTTCATCGTCTGGATGATTGCAGGCGTGATGTCTTCTAATGTATGGATCCGTTCCTTTAATGTCTCCGCATGACAGCCCCAGAGGAGCGTCATCGCACGGTTCCGCGTGTGGGACTTTACGGAAAGGTCTTCGATGTTGCCGTGATCGCTCGTCAGAATGATGAGGGTCTCATTGAGATCGACCCGCGACAGGAGCGCGTCGAGGAAATCTTCCAATTTTCTGATTTCCTGGATTGCTTTGTCCATGAGTTGGCTGTGACCCGCTCGATCCGTCAGGAAATACTCGTAGAGGACAAAATCGACCTTTTCCGATGCGCGCGACAGGATTGCAGCTGCATCTTCGGCGGAAAAACGAGGGACATCGAATCCGCGCTGGATGAGTCTTTCGTTCGTGTAGTCATGGTAAATGGATCGACGCTCCTTGAGGTCTTCCAATCGGAAAAAAGGATTGTCCGCCGCGAGGGTTGCCACGGTTGTCGTGGAAAGCCGCCATTTCGTTTTTTCCTTGAGACGGAAGAACAGGGGGCGGTACGCGTTGATGAAAGCGGAACTGCGGCCGATGTTTTTGACTTGTTTGAGTATGGAGCGTTCCCTGAGGACTTCTCTGAGTGTTTCGTTGGGGTATCCCTGAAGATGCCGGCCGAGCAGCTTCGCGCAATTGATGCCGGAAAAAATCGTCGTCTGACCCGTGGCGCTCTGGGGCAGCCCATCCACGTCCATCGCGGCGTCCGTAGGAACGAGGAAGCCTCCACGTTCTGCGAGGACGGGGCCGTCGCCGTTCTCAAAGCAAGCGAGAAGCCGGATACCCGGACGGGCGCAGGGATTCGTCCGCGGATTTTGATCGCCGAGCCCCAGACCGTCTACGAAGACGAGAATCACTCTCATCGGTACCCCAGCCTCTTGAGGAGCGCAGCGTCCTTTCGCCAATTTTTCCTAACCTGCACGTTGAGCTCTAAGAAAGTGGGACGGCCCGTCAGGAGTTCGATGCCCTCTCTGGCCGCCCTTCCCACGCGTTTCAGTGCGTTTCCTCCCTTTCCGATGAGGATGCCTTTTTGCGAATTCCGCTCGACGACGATGACGGCTTTGATGTAATCTTTCTGTCCCGGATTCTCCCGGAATTCGTCGACATAGACGGTGGTGGCGTAGGGTATTTCTTCTCCGTAATGGAGGAAGACCTGCTCGCGGATGATCTCCGACGCGAAGAACCGCTCCGGTTCGTCGCTGATCTTGTCCGGAGGGTAGAAGGGCACTCCCACGGGAAGGGATTTCAGGATGAGGGAGAGGAGGAGGTCGAGTCCGTCTTCTTTGAGGGCCGATATGGGAACGATTTCCCGGAATAGGCCCGATGTCCGATGATGATCGATGATGGGGAGAATGTTTTCCTTGGCGACCAAATCCGCCTTATTGATGAGGAGGAATCTGGGTGTGTTGAACTTCTTCAGCGATTGGATGCATTCATCGTCCTCAGGATCGAGGCCCGTTGCCGCGACCATCATCAGGATGAGGTCGGCTTCTTTCATCGTCATTTTTACCGTTTTGACCAGTGTTTCCTGTAAGAGATATTTTGGGCGTACGAGGCCGGGCGTGTCCAGGAAGATGACTTGATGATTGTCCTCACTCAAGATGCCCAGAATGCGATGGCGCGTCGTCTGAGGTTTGGGCGTGACGATGGCGAGTTTCTGACGAAGAAAAGCGTTCATGAGCGTAGATTTCCCGACGTTGGGTCGACCAACGATGGCGACGTAACCCACGCGGAAGGACTGTTTCCCGGTTTTCCGCGACGGTTCAGTATAGTCTTCGGATTTGAACGCCATGATAGTAGTGCTTTAATATCTCATCGAAACGGTGTCCGTGCAAAGCCATAACGGCTGCACCGGTCTGGCACATTCCCACGCCGTGTCCCCACCCGGCTCCCTTCAGGATGAATTCCTCCGGGGCGCCGGATTTATTTCCTTTTTTCACAGTGTAGAAGCAGGCACTCCAGAGAGTGTTGGAGGAGAGTGCTTTGCGAATGTCGAGTTCTCCCTGGATGATGAAATCGCTGTTTTCTCCGAGAACCCGGAGCTTGATGATGCGGCCTGAAACACCCCTGGCAAGGGGGACGAGGTCGAGGATTTTTCCTACTGTCCGGCCTGTCTTTTCTTTTATGATACTCTTTAATTCTTCTTGTCCGTACCGTACTTCCCACCGAAAATATTTCTTCGTATACTCCAATGCCAGAGGAACCGGAATATCGGTTGTGTTGCAGTATGCCGGGGGCCTGTCGTTGATCCATCTCCGGACGTTGTCTTCTTCTAAAAGAGCGCCATACCTTTCCAATCTTGACGGTCCGTCATACTCACCCTTGAGGAAGGATTGGGATTCCCCTCCCCAGGCGTTCTCCACGTCTTCACCGTGGCCTCCGCAGACTGCCGAATATACGGCACTGCATATTTTCTCGTCTTTCCAGAGTATGAAGCCTGCTGTTTCGCGCACGGCCTGATCCGTGGAAGTGGCCCGTTTTGTCAGACCGCTGTAGACCTGACAGTGGACGTCCGCACAAACGTCGAATGGGTCGGTCCGGTGGGCCAGTCCGAGCTTGGAAAGAACTTCTCCTCGAGCGGCCACTGCCTGGGCTTTCAGGGCCTCGAGGGGGAAGCCCTCGGGCATTTCAGAGGGAACGACTCCTTGCAGATATTTTTCAATGGGAAGGATATTGATGACGGCCAGTTTGCCGTCGTTGTCCACGTGGAAACAGATGATTTCGGGATAGGTTCTGGTTTCCGTCCGCTCCCAGTGGAAACCCGCGCCTACGGCAATGTCGTGGAGTGTGACGGAGGTGTCTCTGATGAGGATGGGTTTGGACGATTCGAATTCCTGTCCGTTTTCAAGATTCTTCAAGAGGATCGTTCCTTCGGCGTTCTTCAGCTTCTGCTGCGCGACGAATGTGTATACCCTGTTGCTGATCATATCCCGATAGCGGTTGGCGGATTCTTCGTCTTCAAAAATTTTTTGAAGGCACACACGGAAGGTGCGGTTGTCATTCACTATGCTTTCGCCTATGCGGAGTTCTTGACCTACGGGTTGAATGAACGACTTGAAACCGCTCTGTTCGAGCTCTCGGGCGCGGGCTTGGGCCCTTGCCATGCTGCTCATCGAAGCAGCTACAAGCACATAAACGGTATTGCCCGGTTTCGATCCTTTCACTTCCGCCTGCCAACGTGTCCCCTCTACACCTCGGGCAATGAATGAACCGTCGTAGCTCGTAATCTGAGAGGCATTCAACATTGAAAACTGGATGGTGTCGATTCCCCATACGAGGCCCACCCGGATGGTGGGTTCCCTGTAAATTCTCTGTCGTGCAGGAGGCTGGACCGAACAGCCGGCAGTGATGATGAGCAGGCAGATGATCGAGCGAAGGAATGCGTTTTTCACGTGAGACGGTCCTCTCAGTACAAATACAGGATTACGGATAAAGGCCAAGAAAATATAGCTGTCGGGTGAGACAAATGCAAGGGAAAAGGTGCGATGGGGGCTCCTTGAGTTTTTGCTTGATTTGTTCGTCCCATTCTATTATTATAACGAATGGAGAACATGAACTCAAGGTGATGTCATGAATAAAAAACAACAGATCATTTCTATCGTCGGGATCGTTGTCATTTTTGTGATGGGCCTCGTCCCTCCCTGGACGACTTTCGAGAGCGATTCGACGACGTACAGGGAGATGCCGGCCGGATACTATTTTATTTTCTCGCCGCCCCAGCCGGACGACGAGGGGATTCTCGGCGTCAAATTGGATACATCCCGTCTGGCTGTGCAGTGGATTACTGTTCTTTTTGTGATGGCTGCTTGCATATATTTGACTCAGGATCGTAGAGATGGTTCGGACGAAGATGAAGATTGGAACGAATAGAACGGAGACACAAAGCAATAGGATGACATCGAAGGAAAGAGTCCTGGCAGCCATAGATCACAGGGTCACAGACCGCGTGCCCATCACATTCGATGCGGAGAAGGAGGTGTATGAGGCTCTATCGGATCATCTTGCACTTGATTCAAAAGAAGCCCTGTTCGACCGGTTGCACGTGGATACGTGGATGATTCTTCCAAAGAATTTCATCTACCCGGAAGAGGAGGAAGGAAAGGAGATCAAGACGTCGATTTGGGGATACCGGACGAAGGTCACTCGCTATTCAGGGGGCGTGTACGACGAGCTGTGCTTCAGTCCGCTGGCAGACAAGGATGAAATCGAAGACATCAAAGTCCATGCGTGGCCCTCGGACGATGCGTTGGATTTTTCCCATTTTCCAAAAGTTGTCGAATCGCACAAGGACCGGGCCATCATCGGCGTGTTCACGTGGGGAGCCTATTTTATCGCGACGCATGTCCGGGGACTGGAGAACCTGATGGTGGACTTTGCTCTGAGAAAATCGTACGCGCACCATCTGATCGGAACGATTGCGGAGAAGAGCCTCATCTATTTGGAGACGATGCTCGACTCGTACGGAGAGGGCATCGACATCGTGTTCATGGCCGACGATTACTGTTCTCAGATGGCACCTCTTTTCAGTCCGGCGGCTTTTAAGGAATTCGTCGTACCTTACCTAACGAAATTTGTGGAGATTGTGCACAAGCACGACAAGAAATTTTTACTCCATGTCTGCGGGGCAGTGCGTCCTCTGCTTCCGATGATCATTGACGCGGGTGTGGATGCGTTAGAGCCCATCCAAGTCCGAGCGGAGGGCATGGAACCCGAGGGCTTGAAGCGGGACTTCGGGAACGACATCGCTTTCTACGGGGGCATGGATCTTCAGCAAGTTCTGTGCCACGGAACCGAAGAACAGGTCGAGAGAGAGGCCAGACGGCTTATCGATGTATTGGGTAAGGACGGGGGATATGTGTTCGGGCCCGGGCATACGTACATCCAGGTCGATGCTCCACTGACGAATATCATTCGCATGTACGAGACGGCTTACGCGTACAGGCCGTGGTCTTTTTAAGACATATGCTTTTTCAGTGAGGCATCTACATAAACTTGAAGTGTCAAATTCAAAAATCCAAACATCAAATATCTGCCCGTCGCGAGCGGGAGTTCTAAACATGAACTGATCAACGGAGCGATTTTCAAAAAATGAACAATCGGTTCCTCTCCCTTCCCAAGGGAGAGGCCAGGTGAGGATTGATAGGATTTGCAGAAATCATGTCTTATTGATGGGTTAAAAAAACCCTCTCTTTGTCTCTCCCTCAAGGGAGAGATAACGATTGAAACATGATTTCTGCAAATCCTTGACAAAAGATACATTTTTTGAAAATCGCTTTCTCGATTGGATAGGGATTGTCAAAATTTTCAAATGTACTGAAGTCAAATATGGAATCATTCATACAGAGAAGGTATAGGATATGAAAAGCGTCTTCATTTTCTTGAGTTTCTTTGTGATCGTGATTGCCGTTTTAGGAGTGTTACTGATGAGAGAAAAGGCATCGAATATTGCCCGTTACCTTCCGAGCGCACCGGAGGGCTGGACCGTTTCGGAGAAGGACAAGGAGTACGGCCGGAAGAATCTGTACGAGTACATCGACGGGGGTGCCGAGCTTTACCTGTCGTACGATTTTCAAAAAGTCGTTAACAGGATCTACACGGCTCAGGGCCAGCCAGACATCCTCCTGGATCTGTTCGACATGGGGTCGTCGCAGAATGCGTTCGGCGTTTTTTCCCATGCGAGAGAGGTTGTGGACACGACTTTCGGACAGGGTTCTCAGTATACGGCGGGTCTGCTCATGTTTTGGAAGAATCGGTTCTTTGTGTCCATACTGGCCAGTCCGGAAACGGACGGATCGAAAGAGGCTGTGTTCAAACTCGCCGGACTGATCGATGACGCCATCAGAGAAGAAGGGTCTCTGCCGGAAATTCTGACTCTGCTCCCCAAGGAAGGATTGGCCGAAGAAAGCATCCGTTATTTTCGCCACTACATCTGGGTGAATTTCTACTATTATATAGCTGACGAGAACATCCTCCACATTAACGATAAGACGGATGCAGTTCTGGCGAAGTACGGGGAAGGACATGATCGGGCCTTGCTCCTGCTCGTGCAGTACCCCTCTTCGGAAACCGCTCGATCGGCTCAAGATTATTTTATCGATGCCTATCTCCCGGAACTTTCGGGACGCTACGCCGTTCAGATTGAAGACGGAACGTGGACGGCCTGCCGACTGGAGAAGTCACTTCTTATTGTCGTTTTCAACGCATCTCGAGAATCTGACGCGTTAGACTTGATCGAAAGGACCACTCGTTTAAAGACCGGATGATATCGAAAGATTTCTTAGAATTGCACGAAGAAATAAGAGGAGGGGCTCATGATAAAGAGAATCTACACGAGAAGAGATTTTTTAAAGGACGCCACATCGGCTGCTGCCGGTACGATGGTATTCAGTCTGCCGAAAAGGATTTTCGCATCCCAGGATAAAAAAACAAGAGTCGTGCTCATCCGGAATGAGGGCGTGCTGGACGATCTCAACAAACCGCGTCCTGAGATTGTGCAGGCCATGTTGGATGAGGCGACGACGACGCTCTTAGGAATCGACGATCCCGTTAGGGCCTGGAAGAAGATCATCAAACCCGATGATGTCGTTGGCATCAAGACGAATGGATGGCGTCAGCTGCCCACAACGAATGAAGTAGAGAATGCGATCAAGAGGCGCGTTTTGGATGTTGGCGTACTGGATAAGAATATTCAGATCCGAGATCAACGTGTGTATTCAGACGAGATTTTTCAAAAGGCCACGGCTCTGATCAATGCGAGACCCATGCGGACTCACCACTGGTCGGGTGTGGGAAGTCTTATTAAAAATTATATCATGTTTGTGAACAATCCTTCAAGCTATCATCCTGATTCTTGTGCCGATTTGGCAACGATTTGGAATCTTCCTCTGGTTAAAGGAAAGACCCGATTGAATGTTCTTGTCATGTTCACGCCCCTGTTCCACGGTATCGGCCCTCACGATTTCAATCCGCAGTATACCTGGCCGTACAAGGGACTACTCGTCGGATTCGATCCGGTGGCCGTGGATGCGACGGGCGTCCGGATTCTGCAAGCAAAGAGGAAAGCGTATTTCGGTGAAGATCGACCTCTGAATCCGCCTCCGAAGCACGTTTTCCTGGCGGATACGCGACATCACTTGGGTACTGCGGATCCTGAGAAGATCGAGCTCATCAAACTCGGCTGGAAGGAAGATACCTTCGTATAGATGGTTTTGAGGTATGATTCTTTTATAGAGTGGGAAAGCCATTTTTCTTTCTATACTCGAGCCAAAGTGGTTTTCGGATTTG
>JBDRSZ010000238.1:0-24779 GCA_043824415.1 bacterium
TTGGAAGAAGCTATGGAATATATTGGAGAAGATGAATATGTTGAAGTAACCCCAAAATCTATTCACTTAAGAAAGATATTGCTTGGTGAGCATGATAGGAAGAAGAAAAAGAGATCGGAAAGGTGATAATACCTAAAAATCATAGCTGCGCTTCGGGTCAGCAACGATTTTTAGCCGGTACGTTGAAAATAAAAATGAAAAGAATACATAACAAATCGTCGCATCTGATCCCGATCAATGGGGACAGGTGAACTCAACCATTACAAATAGAAAAACCGTCCGAAGGAAAACACAGAACGGATACTGTTATTCGAAAAATTAGAAGCACTCGAATGGTAAGCTATAAAAATTGCTTTAAATGAGACAAGCAGCATACCTGATTAAGCAGACGTTAATAAATAACTATTAAGTTATGAAAGAACGATGAGGTGAAAATATGAATTCGGTAATTGTTGGAACAGGGAGCTATATACCTACGAATAGAGTTCGTAACGAGAATTACCTCCGAAATGTGTTTTATGATTCGGATGGAAATATTATCGAAAGATCGAATGAAGAGATTATTGAGAAATTTTTAGGAATAACTGAGATAGAGGAAAGAAGGCATGTCACGGATGATCTTGTCGCCTCCGATATCGCTTTCTTTGCTGCGGAGGATGCCCTCGATTCATCAAAGGTTGACAAAGAGAGTCTTGATTATATCATCGTGGCTCATAACTTCGGAGATGTGAGAGCAGACAATAAAAAGTCTGATTTTGTCCCGACCATTGCTTCAAGAGTCAAACACAAATTAAGAATAAGCAATCCCAACACCATACCCTATGATCTACCTTTTGGCTGCCCCGGCTGGCTGCAGGGAATGATACAGGCCGATTATTATCTGAAGTCAGGCGATGCAAAAAGAGCACTTGTTATTGGAGCAGAAACGCTTTCGAGAATCTCAGATCCCCACGACAGGGACAGCATGTTATATGCGGATGGGGCCGGAGCCACAATCGTTGAAGCAATAACAAGTCAAGAGCCTGTAGGGATATTATCTCATAGCACGAGGTCTGATACCCTGGATCATGCCTACATGCTGTGGATGGGTAAATCATATAATCCTGACTATGAAGAACATGGATTTTTTCTAAAGATGAATGGCCGTAAGTTGTATGAGTATGCCTTGAAAATCGTTCCAAAAGTTGTCAGGCAGTGTATCGATAAAGCAGGATTGTTACTTAGCGATGTAAAAAAAGTCCTTATTCATCAGGCGAATGCAAAGATGGACAAAGCTATTTTAAAGAATTTGTTTTTATTGTATAAAGAGAAGAAAGTACCTCACGTTATGCCCATGACGATATCCTGGCTCGGCAACAGCTCAGTAGCAACAGTGCCGACACTGCTTGATATGTTGCTCAAGGGAAAGCTTGACAACCACGATGTGAAAAAGGGAGACATTGTTGTGTTTGCTTCTGTAGGAGCGGGTATGAATGTGAACGCAATGGTATATAAAATGCCTTGATTTTTGTATGGCAGTATATTTCATGCAGGAGGTTGATCATGCCCATCATTCATGCGCATTTCTGGGAAGGGATTGGCGAGGGAAAGGCCAAAACCGTCATCCAGAATATAACCAAAATAATCATAGAAATGGGTATTCCTGCGCAAGCCGTTGAAGTCCTCGTTCATGAAGTTCCCAAAACACATTGGGGGATTGGCGGGGAAGTATCCTCAGAAAGATTTAAAGACGCATCCCCGCCCGAGTAGGGGATTACCTCCAATGTATTGGGAAGGGAAAATCTCTTATGTTCAGCCGAGGATCAGTATGAAGATCTGTCGGACATCGACCATATTCGACGCTTTATCATCTATCCTGAATTATTCACCACAGATCAACACGGAATAACACAGATAAAGAGAAAACATTGAATTAAAATGAAGTGAATTAACATGAAATAATCTGAAACACCATCATAAATCAATTTAACTATGTTTCATAATTTCTGTGTTTTTCTCTATGTTCATCGGTGGTTTGTGAATTAATCAGACTATTCATCAAAGGACAGGAGCCGGAATCCATGAAAAGATTTCAGATCGTCGTCTTTGTGATTTTCGTCTGGATGCTGACCGGATTAAGCCTGGCTCAAGAGCCTTTGAATCTGCTTACGGGGACGTATCCGGAGGATGTTTTAAAAACCATGCTCCTGTCGGCTGATGCGTGGCATCCGTTTCCGAGGATCGACGAGCGAGCGCGTTGGGAATCCCTGCCGGAATGCATGAAAAACGCATACGTTCAGGCAGCCGAAGGATACTTAGGCTGCGAATGGGAAACGCCCAAAGCATCCGTTTTTTTAGATTACGTTAGAGACGGCAATCGCAGCCGGTATCAAAAAATTGCGTTCGACCGACGGGCGAAGCTGGCGCTGTTGATCTTGGGCGAATGCTGCCAGGGTGAAGGTCGGTACTTGGACGATATCCTCAACGGCATCTGGACGATCTGTGAAGAAACGTACTGGGGCGTGCCTGCCCATGTCGGTCTGCAGAAGCGGGGAGTGGGCCTGGCGGATGTAACAGAACCGACCGTGGATCTCTTTGCGGCGGAAACGGGGATGCTGCTGGCCTGGACCGATTATCTGGTCGGGGAGAAACTGGATAGCATCTCGCCGCTCATCCGTGAGCGGATTGGGCATGAAATCGACCGGCGTATTCTGACGCCCTGTCTGGAGCGGGAGGATTTCTGGTGGATGGGATACGGCGGGCGGATCGTGAACAACTGGAATCCGTGGATCTGCTCCAACTGGCTGACATGCGTCTTGTTGATGGAAAAGGATCCGGATCGTCGTGTTCGTTCCGTCTATAAAATCCTGCAGTGCCTGGATCATTTCCTCAATCCTTATCCGAAGGACGGCGGTTGCGACGAAGGGCCATCCTACTGGAGCCGTGCGGGCGGATCTCTCTTCGACTGTCTCGAGCTGCTCCAAAGCGTCAGTCGGGGCCGGATGGATGTTTTTCACCATCGACTTGTTCAAGAAATCGGGAGATATATCCACCGTGCGTACATCTCCGGCCCGTATTTCATCAATTTCGCAGATGCTCCTGCCAAACTGAATACCGACGCGAGTCTCATCTACCGGTACGGAAAGGCCATTCAGGACGAGTCGATGATGGGATTCGGGGCATTCTTAGCCGGACGACAGAACTTCGACAGGAATGTGATCGAGGGGAGTTTCGGCTGGTTCGGCCGCGTTCTTCCAACGCTCTTTCATTTAAATGCGTTGCTGAATGTCTCTCCGAAAGAACCGTTGGTTCTGGATTTCTGGCTGCCGGATCTTCAAGTGATGGGAGCCCGATCAAGGGAAGGATCGAACGCGGGTCTTTTTCTCGCGGCCAAGGGCGGCCACAACGCTGAGAGCCACAATCACAACGATGTGGGGAATTTTATCGTGTACACCGACGGGTACCCGGCCGTCATCGATGCGGGCGTCGAGACGTACACGGCCAAAACCTTCAGCAGCAGCCGTTACGAGATCTGGACGATGCAGTCTGTGTATCACAATCTGCCCACAATCAACGGCGTCATGCAGATGAACGGCCGGGATTTCGAGGCGACGCGTGTATCGTATCGTGCGGATCAGAAACGGGTCGTTTTTCAACTCAATTTGGAAGGGGCGTATCCGGAAGAGGCCAAGGTCAAATCATGGCAACGGACGTTGACTCTGAACCGAGGGAGGGAGGTCATCCTCAGCGATCGGTTTTCGTTGGAGGAAGTGACGCAGGATCTCCAGCTTTCTCTGATGTCCTGGCGAGCGCCCGTGCTTGAAAAACCGGGTGTCGTGCGTCTGGAAAATCCCGAAGAAATTCCCGATGCGAAACGGGTCGCCATTACCTACGACGAGAATCGATTTGTTGTGGATTTGGAGACTATTCGAATCGAAGATCAGCGGCTGCGATCCTCGTGGGGAGAGAGAGTGTACAGGATTCTTTTTACGTATCGCTCAACGCCACGCACGGGAGCTTATACGATTCGGATGTTTCAGGAAAAGTGAGGATTTTTAAAACGTTGGCGCTTCTGGAACACTGAAAATCACCGAAATCCACTGAGATGCACTGAGTCGGGATGATCCCTATTTTTTATATGACTTTGGTAATTTTCTGAATTCTATGTAGGGGAGGGTGTCATACCCGCCATGCCTGCCATGCCCGAGGCAGGCGGGCGGCAGGCAGGAAATATTTTATCGGGTATCCAGGGGGGGATGATAGATTATTGAACCTCCACACCGCCTGGATTCCCGCTTAAAAACGCGGGAATGACATCTCTATGATTCGTTTATGAATCGTCACTGAATTCTTCCCATTTTCTATCATTTCTGATTAAAATATAAAATTTGCCAAAGTTCAGTTTTTATATGGCCATCATACTGATCCCGACAATTCAGGGAGGTCTGTCGGGGTTTCCTCTTGGAAACCTAATGAACGGAAAAAACGTCTAAGTAAAAAAGCATACAGTCCGACAGAACAGTTGGATAGAAAATATTCGTCCATTCGCGTTTATAAATGAGGAGTCGGAAAGATGATCCGCAATTATTTCAGAGTCGCTGTCAGGAATATCCTGAGACACAAGGGGTATTCGTTCATCAACGTAACGGGTCTGGCCCTGGGCTTGGCCAGCTGCTTGATCATCATGCTATGGGTCATCGATGAGTTCAGTTACGACCGTTTTCATGAAAAAGCCGAGCATCTCTATCGCGTCGAACAAGACCAATTCTATTCCGGGGAGACGTACCATGTCACGGTGACTCCTTATCCGATGGGGGCGGGCATTAAGGAAGAAATTCCGGAAATCGTCGATGCGGCGCGGTACGTGTGGATGGGAACGCAGCTTCTCAGGTACGCTGACCTGTCGTTCTATGAATCCGGTGTTCGGGCTGTGGATCCTTCTTTTTTGAAGATGTTTCGTTTTTCGCTCGTTCGCGGGGATTCGGAAAATGCGCTGGAGCAACCGCGGTCGATTGTGATCACAGAAGAAATGGCCACAAAATATTTCGGGGATGAAGACCCGATTGGAAAGACCCTTGTGGGAAACATTCGGTACAATTTCACTGTGGCGGGGGTTTTGAAAAAGCTCCCCAAGAACAGCTATTTTGAATTCGATATGCTTGTGCCTTTTGAATTCTTGAGGGAGATCGGGAGGTACAGTGATAACTGGGGGTCGAACTCGATTATCACGATGGTTCAGCTAAGTGAAAACGCATCCGTTCAAGACGTGAATACAAAAATTACGGATACCCGCCATCGTCATGTGGCCGAATCCCTTGAAGACGATGCGGAAGGACTGGAGCGGTTCAACGCGCGTCCCAAAACCCAGTTCATGCTCATGCCCCTGAAGGACATTCGTCTTTACAGCTATTTCGGATACGGCCGTCCGATGGGGGCTATTCAATATGTCACCATTTTCGTGACGATTGCCGGTTTTATTCTGTTAATCGCTTCCATCAATTTTATGACCTTGGCCACGGCGCGGTCCTCCAGCCGTGCCAAGGAAGTCGGCATGCGAAAAGTTGTGGGCGCGATGAAGAGTCAGCTCGTCCGCCAGTTTTACGGGGAGTCGATCCTGCTGGCCTTTATTGCCCTGGTTTTCGGAATCGGGTTGGTCGCCGTTCTCCTGCCGCGCTTCAACTTGCTATCCGGGAAAGAACTCACATTGGGTGCGTTGTTGAACTGGCGGTTTTTAGCGGGAATGTTCATCGTGACCTTTCTCACCGGATTCGTTTCGGGGAGTTATCCTGCCCTGTTCCTCTCGTCTTTCAGGCCGGTGCGTGTTTTAAAGGGCGGTCTGAGTGCAGGAGCCAAGAGCGCCCTATTCCGAAAGGTTCTCGTCCTCACGCAATTCAGCCTTTCTATTCTGCTCATTGTGAGTACGGTGTTCATCAACAAACAACTGCATTTCATGCAGTCAAAAAAATTGGGGTATGATAAAGAGCATGTCGTCTACCTTCCACTGCGGGGAGATACGATACAATCGTACGGCGTGCTGAAGGATCGGCTGCGGCAGGATCCCCATATCGTGAATGCTTCGGGCACGAATCATCCTCCGACGAGCATCGGGAGCAATTCGGGAGGTGCGGACTGGGAGGGAAAAGACCCGAACCTCAACGTGCTCATCAGCCAGAACGCCGTGGATTTCGATTACATCGAAACGATGCGGATCGAGATGGCTGAAGGCCGTCCTTTCTTAGAGTCGTTCTCTACCGATACGTCCACGGCGTTTCTCGTGAACGAAGAAGTCGTCCGTATCATGGGTGTGGCGTCTGCAGTCGATAACCGTTTCAGGTTTCAGGGCACTGAGGGCACGATTGTTGGTGTGATGAAAAATTTCCATTTCCAGTCGGTGCGTTATGAGATTGAACCGCTGGCTATCTACTGTCGACCTCAATGGATGAATTACTTGACGATACGACTTGCACCCGGCGATATGCAGGAATCCTTGGATGTCGTCAAATCGATCTGGGAAAGCACCGTCCCCAATTATCCGTTTGAGTACCGTTTCCTGGATCAAGATTTCGACAGAATGTACAGAGGCGAGGTCAGACTTGGATCATTGCTACAAACGTTTACGATTTTGGCTATCGTCGTTGCCTGTCTGGGTCTATTCGGATTGGCTTCTTTTACCGCAGAACAACGGACGAAGGAAATCGGCATTCGGAAGGTTCTGGGCGCTTCCGTGCCCGGAGTGATGGTGCTGTTGGCAAAAGAGTTCGTCAAATGGGTATGCATCGCAAATGCGATTGCATGGCCGATTGCGTATTTCATCCTCCGCAGTTGGCTTCAGGATTATGCGTACCGGGCTCCTCTGTCCTGGTGGGTTTTCGCAGGATCGGGGATTCTCGCTCTGGTCGTTGCGCTCCTTACGGTGAGTTATCAGTCGGTGAGGGCCGCGCTGGCGAATCCGGTGGACAGTCTGAGGTATGAATAAATAGTTGGAAAACCCTGTCAGTGTTCGCAACTCTGACAGGGTTTGGGTAAAGTCTATCCAGAGGCGTCGTTTTTTTATGAGTATTGATCTGGGGCTGTGCCCCAGGGCGATCACGATAGAGAGATTGTCCTGAAAGAGTAG
This sequence comes from bacterium, assembly GCA_043824415.1. GTDB lineage: Bacteria > Zhuqueibacterota > QNDG01 > QNDG01 > DSAB01 > JBDRSZ01. Next base: position 7,097 of record JBDRSZ010000238.1, read on the forward strand.
TGGATTATAAAAAGAAACGAAACCCCAGAGCCGGTAGAAAGCTCTGGGATTTCATTTTTCGGAATAGGAAATTACCTATACGCTATTGTAAGAGCGTCATCTTTTTAACTGTTTCGATGGGCTTGCTACCGATTTCACTTGGAATAACATTAATGCGATATAAATAAATACCAGAGAATACCTTTTTCCCCAAGTCATCCATTCCATTCCAAATGACGCTATGATAGCCAGCTAGTTTCTGTTCATCAACAAGAATGCGTATTTTCTGGCCCATTACGTTGAAGATGCTCAAGGTGACGTGTCCGTTTTCGGGTAATGCGAATTTAATTTCCGTCGTAGGATTGAAGGGATTAGGATAGTTCTGCTCTAGCGAAAAATGCTCCGGAATTTGAGTTGTCACTTCAGATTCACGTTTAGGTATTCCCTCATAATAAACATAATGAGTATCATATACGCTCTGACCTCCACTCGTTACTTTGACTTGCAATTCGAAGTCCGTATCAAGCATCGTTTGACTGTAGTTTTTTGAGGTACCGACCACATCCGACCAGGGGCCTGTACCGTTGTAGCGATAGCGCCACTCATAAGTATAAGAACTGGTACCTCCTACAGCATTGGCCGTCCAGGTGCCTTGCTGTTTCCAACCCAGTGTATGTGGGCCTGTAATGGTGACAGTAAGCGGTTGAACCACACCGAGAACGGTATAAGCAAACGCGACATTTGAGGGCGATGTCGGATACCAGCCATAATAGGTCCCGTTAGTACGTGAGATCTTATAAACCCATGTTCGCAAAGTTACACCAGTTGTAGTTAGAGTACCTGGCACGATTTCACAGTAACCCATGGTGAAATTCGTCTGATTTGGTGACCAATCATAACCAATCGTTGCTACGCCTCTTCCCCAAGCCCCGGTCACAGATGAAAAAGCAGAAGAGAATGAAACGGATTTTCTTACCTCATACTTTTTGCCAATATAATATCCATCCGGTGCACCGGGTAACCCATAAAACCAACCTCCAAAATTATTGGTTGTTTGGTAAATGGTACCACCAGAAACTGACCACTGATTCACGCTATAAGGAGACCGTAGATAATCCAGCGCCTTTTTGGCATTGATGCGCCCGGTTCCGAGAAAGTTATCAAAACCGGGAAACTGACTTGAGTTGACATCATCAACACCAAGCCTGATAATCTGTTCGATATCATCATTGTAGAGGGTGGAGTTGTAGGAAAGTGATAATGCCGCAAGACCGGTGACATGTGGCGCGGCAATTGAGGTGCCCCCAATACCTACTCCGTCCACATACCAGGCATAACCGCTGCCGGGTACCGTAGAGAGAATATAGTCCTGGGGTTCATTAAACGAACCGAATCCCCCTCCACCGGGGGCTGTTACGTCAATCCATGAACCGGTGTTGGAATAATCTGCCTTCACATCGGTGTTCGTCGTCGCGCCTACTGCGATGATTCCTTGACCAAAGGCGGCGGGATATACAGCAAGCTCACTATATTCATTTCCCATAGCTGCGACCGCTGTTCTATTGAGTTTGTAAATGTCGGAGAATGCTAACCGGACGGTTGTAGAATATCGGCCAATTGGATCTTTGAGTCTCCAACTATTATTGATTACCTGTGCCCCACGGTTGGAAGCACTTCGAACAGCGGCAGCAATATCTGCATCGCTCGCACTATAATTTGAACCGTAATCTTCATTAATGATGCCTACATTCCATGCTACACCGGCTATCCCAATACCGTTATTCCCCTGGGCAGCCGCAATCCCTGCGACCACTGTGCCATGTCCGCTGTTATCCCCTGCATCGCCAGTCACCCGTCCGTTGAAATCTGGATGGTTGGCTTGCATTCCAATATCCACAATTCCGATTTTGACGGTACTTGATCCAGTGACGATATCCCAGGCCAGGTTGGCTTTGATATCTGCGCCTGGCGTACCACTTCCCTGATACGTTGCACCATCATTTTTCAATGCCCATTGACGAGTGAAAAATTGATCGTTCGGAATCAAGCAGGGTCCTCCTCTACCGTTGATTTCAGCGTAAACCACTTCCGGACGATTCGTTAGTGCTGATAAAATAACTTCCCGCTTTTGAGTAGAAGGTAAAAGGAGCACCTAGATATCCGTCCAATTCGTCAGCAAGACCGATTCGCCTGTGACGTTGATTGCAAATCGGTCTTTTGGACGGAATTCCGGCATAAGCCGGGAAATTTTTTCGACATTGGCGTTCTGCAGGATTTGCCGCAACGCCCCTGAGGGTACTTGAAACTCATCCAGCTTTCCCGCTGTTCTATCGACAGGTGGGATAACGGCGCCTTCTGCAAACATGACGATGATTTCCCGTTCCAGGTCAATCGACTGTGATTCGTTCTGGCTCCAGCTAAAAGTATTGAGGGTACCCAAAATTAGCGTTACCAGAACGATAATTCTAAAGTTCTTTTTCATCGTAGCTTCTCCCTTTTTTGTTTTGCAAAAGTACGTGGTTTGTGTTATATTGGATTCAAATACAAAAGGCCTTCGCCGGAGGAACTTTTCCTCTGCTAATAGTTTGATCTTGCTGGATCTGAATTTTTAGCTGCACGGATGTCTTCCGCGAGGGCCAGTTTTATTCGACTTTCATAGTAACCACCTCCTTTCTCAGAATGAATATAGCTTGTCTTTAAAATGGGTTAGCTGGCGCAGCCTTGTGCCATCCGCATTCATTAGCCAGAGTTCACCACTGCCAGGCCGAGCAATGAGATAATCAAAGTACAGAAAGACAAATTTATCACCATCCGGACTCCAATCAAATCGCCAAGCATAGTCCGGTGATACTTTCCGCAGATTCGAACCGTCGCTGTTCATCACCCAAATGGCCGGCGGACCCGTACGCGGCTGCGAGTAAAAGGCAATCTCCGTTCCATCGGGAGAGTATTTTGGATTGCGATTATCAGTTTCAAATTTATTAATGTGATTTAATGAAGTTAATTGCATGACAGTGGATGTGTCGCTTCTATTTACTCGATAGATCTCATTATATAATCCTACAAAAATGACATAATTACCATCGGTTGACCAATCTGGGAATCTTCCTTTAGCAATTTTTGATTTATTATTTCCATCTGATTTTACAATCCAAATCCCAGCAACCTCAGAAGGTTCTGGATAGGAAAAAGTTCTATCATATGCAACCCACGCACCATCAGGACTCCAGGCAGGATAGAAATTTCGTCCCTCAGTGGTTAACTGCAGCAGACTGTTGGTATCGACACGCGCCGGTTCTAAACTGGGCACCTCAACGGTAAATATCTGTGATCCTCTCATCAGCGACAATTTCTTCCCGTCCGGACTCCACGAAGGCAGTCCAAAACCACTCATCAGCGGCTGACTATCTCCCGTCTCAGCATTCACCAGCCAAATACCGGCAACGCCCTGGTCGTTTATTCCGTCGTTGTCAGTATCGACGCTGTCTGAATGCTCGACTGCAATCCAATCTCTATCAGGATGCCAAGCCGGGTGATCAAAATAATGAGGGAGGATGGGCGATGGTGGGCCTCCGCCAGTAATAGTATCGTTATTGCAGCAATTCAGGAAAAGTGCACTTATGATAATTAAAACTTGCCATTTGGTTGAGATGATGTTTTTCATAATTATAAGGAGAATTTGTTATTAAAATGGAACCTTCTCACTTGTGAGCACAATTTAATATCACATCTAAAATGGATCTTATTAAAAAATCACTTTATTGCATTAAAAGTCCATTAAAATCTAATGAAAAAGCAAGTATTCGTCAAACCCAAAAACGAACTTTTCGTTCAAAAAGTGAATTTATTTATTAATGATATTGAGAAGTCACTATGATTAGGACTTTAATTAGAAGCAGGATGCAATTTCTTGTATAAGTCCATCAGGGGATTTTTCGGTAAGTCGCCTACGTGCTTCGGTAGGATTGTAACCAAGCTCTTTGCGGATATCTCGAGCCAGATGGCTTTCTTCTCTATAGTTTAATTGAAGTGCAATTTCAGTATTGTCAAGACCGGTATATTTCATCATGCGCAATGCCTGATGGATCCAGACAAGGCGCCTGAGCCGAGAATAAGTAATACCAAAGGCTTCACAACAAATTTTTTGCAGCCAACGTTCAGAGATTCCCATTTTTTTAGCCAATTCCTTCACTCCCAACCAAGACGGAAAAGACTTAGTGACTTCCAAAATGATTCTACGCACTTTTGGGGATGAAAGGCGATTCCCCTGACACCACGATTTTAAAAACTGATGAAGATCACCGCGCCTAATTGCGTTATAAATCAATGTGAGTATTTTATCCTTCTCCATATTACAATCAAGAAAACGGTCGAATCCTTGTTTAGCAGCCATTTGAACAAAATCGATCGTGAGAGTTTTGCAGAAACTAAGCACAGGGATTAGACCAGTAAGGGCGTTTAGTTGTAGCAAATAGATTGCTTCTTTTTCCTTGGCAGAGCAGAAACAAACAATGGCTGCATCTGCATTTCCATGCTGACTTTTTCTAATGAATACTGTTTCAGATGTTGTAATATAGCAGTTAAATTCTTTATTAAGAATTTGGCTGTAACAATTGCAATTTGGAAGCTCCTTTGAATAAAGGATGAGATTTAATTTAGACATGAATTGTGCACTTCCTTTCTAAGAAATACTTGTCACACTTTCGTAAATTAGAACTGGCGTTGTACACTGCATCCACGAGTTTAGGTTTTTACGGCTATTGTGAAATGTGCATGATGATGGCATTATTGATTTCCTTGTGTCGAGACAAACCTCTCCCTCTCATTTCATGTGACAGATCATCTTCATTGTTGCATGTTCGCCTCTCCCCAGAGGATAACATTCGCATTCGATCCGCAATACATGATGAACGACACTCAGAAAATATGCGGATTGATTAAAAATACGAAATTATTATAATCAATTTTCTTGCCAGATGCAAGAAAAAATAGTAAGAAGGACGTATTTTTTTGTCATAGAAAGTGATGTGTGTTCCTTGATTTTATAGATTTTGAAGGCAGCAACGGCCAATCCGGTGGACAGTTTGCGGTATGAATGAAAAAAGCCCACGGCTTGAACAGTGGACTGGATTTCCGACGAAGCGTTCGCTTCTCAGTTCTGAGGAGTTTCAGGATATTGATCGCAGTTGGTTTCGTAGCTGTAGACGATCTCAGCGATCTTCCACCCTTTCATTGTCTTCACCATGTTGAAAATGTTCACGCCGCAGTGGTGTCTCACGCCGTCGCGGTAGAGGACGTACGGCGCCCAGGCATCGGCGAGACGTCCTTGCATCCGTATCTTCGGTTCTTCGATGATCTCCAACGGTTTGGCCTCCATCGCGACAAGACCTTTCAGAAAATCGACGTGCGACACGACGGTCACGCTGCCGTCTTCGTTGATTCTCTGGAATGCCCCTTCGCGGAGAAGCGTATCCCAGATGGCCGTGGTGTCCTTGGCTGCGAAGGCATCGAAGAATTTCTCGATGACCGTCACGATTTCCTTCTCATCGACGGTTGGTGTCTGGCTGCACGAAAAGTATGAGAATAGAAGGAGAAGAGTCAGGAGTAATCCTGAAAGGATCGAGGACAATTTTTTCATGGTGCACCTCCCTGAGTATTACAGTCTTTGGTTATAAGAGCGACAAAACATTTAACAACGAGCGACGTACCTCGGAGGCGCGTCGCTTGCGAAAAGAGTTGACTCAATCGATCTCGTTCTCGATTAGGAAAATAGGACGGATGTCTACGGGCACATCCTTCAGGTTCTCCAGAGCTGCCTGGATATCGGGCCGGATGGAGCGGTACTTCTCGATGAACGCCTTTGCGCCTTCGTAATCCCCGTTAGCCTGGATGAGGAGAAGTTCACTCGCCAGATCGCGGATGGTTTGTTTGATTTTCCGGTTATCCAAAGAAAAAAGACCGTTGCTGTCGGTGAGGAACGCGCCTTTGTCCAAGCAGTAGTTGAGCTGGATGGCCACGCCTCCTCCGTGAGCCTCTCCGATGCCGAATCGGACGGAGCGGAACATGCCCCCTAAAAATGTTGTGTAGAGTGTTTCTTCGAGTTGTTTGGGAAAGACGTTTTTATCGATGAGAAACTGGGTCGTGTAGATTCCGACCACATCCGCTTTGCATTCCTCGATGGTGGAGTAAAGCTCCTTCAACTCACGGTTGACGGTCGTCTCTCTCCCATCAACCATAATATTTCCAGGACCGAGTCCGTGGCTGATTTCGTGCATGAGCGTGTGGTTGAAGAACCCTTCGAAAGAGACGTTTTGGAGTGCATCGGGTGAAAGAAACCGTCGGGCGATGGGAATGTACACCTTGTCGAACTTGGCCCGCATGACGTTTTTCAGCATCACTTTTTTCGATCCCTTCGCCTCCCGAACCCGCTCGTCGTTGGGCAGGTTGAATGCGATGGTCTGGATGCCCGCTTTGGCGTCGCCCGCTGTGAAGATTTCGTTCACGACTTTGATGGGGGAGGATGCGCCCCTCTCGAAATTCTTGAAACGTTCTGGAATGGGGAGGTTGGCCTCCATGTCGTTAAGGAGACGCTCAATTTGCGTGAGTTTCTGGCTTTCGTCGTGATCCACGACGCAGACGAAGGATTCGTATGCCGCTTTATATCCGAAGAGGTTGTCTTCGTAGACTTCGTACGGCCCGATGACGACTTCGATGTCCCCGGCTAAATCCATCCAATCGAAATCGCTCTGGTAGTAATCGTTGTTCAGCAGGGCGTCGGTGCGGCTTCTCAAATACGTTTTCAGCGATTGGTCAATGGTTAGTTCAGCCGCATTCTGCAAGAAATGGACAGCTGATGTGAGTTTCTCTCTGTAAAAAACGGAATAAGGGATGGCAACCAGTTTTTCCCCCTCCCGCCGGATAACGGTGAATTCGCTCTTAAAGGCCTTCTCGTCTTCGGGGTGTGTTCTCAGCCAGTCCTCGAATTCCTTTTTCGTCATGTCGGAAGGATAGAAATTAGCCCCGTCGGGCTTTAGATTTGTATTGATAAGGGGCATATTCTCTTCGAGCCTGTCCCATGATCCGAACATGATTCGAAAGAAATCAAGATAAATTCTATCATTCGGATCCTTCGATTTTTCCAATTCTTCCATGATTCTCGGATTCGATTCGGAGACTTGCTCCAAGAAAAGAGCATCGATGACTTGTGCGGCTTGGACGAGAAGTTTAATGGTTTGGATTTCTTCATCCGGAAGATAGGAAAGATCGGTCGTTAAAGTGACGGGCGCGAATTTATCAAGTTGGGTCTGTACGACCTCTATGGGAGCTTTCTCCATGATCGCATTCCTCCCACAACTGAAGATGTTTAACAGGGTGATTAATATTGAAAACGTCCTGAGATATCTTTGCATCATGTCTCTCCTGCGTATGTTGTGTAAGATGATTGCAATATAACCATTTTTCAAAGAATTCGCAATAGGAACGCTTTTCACCGTTGTCTGCCAGAAGGGAAGTGTTTCGTTATCGTTCTGTCACGTGGGCCGATTGACTGTCGTGTTGACGGCTCCATGGGCGCATAGGAATAGATCGTGTAATAAGTTAAAAACTAAGCAATTGGGCGATATTCATTTTTTGGCACGAGCCTTGCCTTAAGATGGAGTAGAAAAATATATAATAGTAGAAAGGAGGAAAACCGATGACACTTGTAAGATGTAAACCGATGAGAAACCTGGTCTCGCTTCCGAATGAAATCGGCCGGTTCTTCAACGATTTTGGATTGAACTTAGGAGAGCAGGATACGGTCTGGTCCCCTCCTGTGGATGTTTCGGAGACTGAGAAGACCTACGAGATCAAGGCAGAAATGCCGGGTATGGACAAGAAGGACATTAAAGTATCCTTCAACGATAATGTGCTTACGCTGTCCGGAGAGAAGAATCAGGAGAAGGATGAGAAGAAAAAGAATTATCGTCGGATGGAGAGAGTATACGGCCGCTTCGAGCGTTCGTTCCGACTGCCTTTAAAGGTAAAATCTGAGGAAATCAAGGCGAATTATCGGAACGGCGTTCTCACGGTTGAAATTCCGAAGGATGAAGAAGCACGGGTTAAAGAAGTTGTCGTAAGCTAAAAGCACGACAAAGTAAACTCAAGGAAAATGGCTCAGGATTGTTATCTTGGGCCATTTTACGTTTCATTTCAGGATGTCCATTTCTACACGTTTAGTCAGCGCTGTCTTTCCCCGAAAATCTTGGTACCGATACGGACGAGGTTGGCACCCTCTTCGACGGCGATTCGGTAGGAATTCGTCATCCCCATGGAGAGGATACTCATCTCGATGTCGGGTATGTTGAGAGATCGGATTCTTTGAAAACATGTTCTTGTTTCGATGAAATACGGGCGCGCTTCTTCGGGATCGCCTGTGAAAGGTCCCATCGTCATCAGGCCTTTTATACGTATATGCTTCAAGAGTGAGATGTTCCTGATGAGTTTTTCTACCTCTTCCGGCACGACACCGAATTTCTGGGGCTCGCGGCCGCTGTTGACTTCGATGAGGACGGACACCGTCCTGCCGATTTGAGTACACCGCTTATCGATTTCCTCGGCGAGTCTAAGCGAGTCCACGGTCTCGATCACGTCGAAAATCTCGACGGCCTTTTTCACTTTATTCGTCTGAAGGTGGCCGATGAAATGGTAATGGACTCTGTGACCGAGGGCTTCGAAGATGGGCACGGCTTCCTGGACGTAATTCTCTCCGATGATTTGGATGCCGGCTTCGACGGCTTCCTTTACTTCTTCGACGGATCGCGTCTTTGCAGCCGCCACGAGCTGAACGCCCGGAGGCAGTTCTTCCAACAATTTTTTCACGTTCTCGCGAATCATACGATTGTCGTTTTTTTTTGCCCGAATTATTCACCACGGATCAACACGGAACAGCACAGATAAAGAGAAAACATTGGATTAAAATAAAGAGAAAAAACAAGATATAATCTGAAACACAATTATAAAACCAATTTAACTTTGTTTTTTAATTTCCGTGTTTTACTCCGTGTTCTTATGTGGTTTATGAATTAATCAGATTAGGATTCCGATTGCTTTAAAATACTGAGTATTTTCATTTTTATCAAGTCTTTTTTAACTGCTTGATTTCGTCGACCGCATAGGCTATATTTACGGGAAAGTCTGGAGAAGATGAATGATGACATTCGATGTCCCGGGTCAAAAATCATATTCAATCTCGGATGTGGAGCAAATCCGGACGCCCCGGCTTTTGGTTTTCCGAGACAGGGTAGAGCGAAATTTGGCGAGGATGAAAGCGTATTTGGAAGAAGTCGTTCCCGGTTCTGCGTACGGGCATCTCTGCACGCATGTGAAAACCCACAAGTCCTCGCACATCGTGCGGATGATGATGGAGGCGGGCGTCACGTCCTTCAAGGCGACTTTAAACGAGGTCGATCTGTTGGCTCGGTGTGATGTGAATGAGATTTTCGTGGCGTATCCCCTGCTTTTCAAGGATGCCATGAAACTGTCTCAGTCGATTGTCCGATACCCTGAGATTCGATTCTTTGTTCAAATCGGATCGCCCGCCCATGCGGATATTCTGAGGGAAGTCGCTAGTCGAGAGGGCGTCCATTTTTCGTACTTCATCGATCTGGATGTGGGCATGCACAGGACGGGGATTTCGCCTGATAAGGCATTTCAGTTGTTCTCTTACGTTTCCGGATGGTCGGAATTCGAGTTTGTGGGTCTGCACGGGTACGACGGGCATATCCATCATGCCGATGCGGAAGAGCGTGAACAGGAGGCGCAGAAGGCGATGGGGAGTCTGTTGGGTGTGTATGAGACTTTCCGTAAGAATGGCGTATCCGTTGAGAGGGTCGTCGTGTCGGGATCGATCAGCTTTCGTCTCGATCTTGACATTCTATTGAATAGGGTCGGGTCGAAAACGGCGATACAGGTTTCGCCGGGCAACTGGATTTACTGGGATTCAAATAACGATGCGATTTTACCGGGAGCGTTCGAGATAGCGGCTGTCGTCCTGGCCCAGGTCATCGAAATCGGAGAGGATGCCATCACCCTGAATTTGGGGCATAAGCGATGGGGCGCGGACCGCGGTCCTGTGGAACTCTTCAGTCGCCCAGACCTCAGGGTACGGTCTTTCAACGAGGAGCACACGGTTTTGGAATTCACGGGCGGGGCATCGTTCAGTGTGGGTGATTATGTGCTCATCGCTCCGAAGCACGCCTGTTCGACGGTGAATCTATACGAACATTTTACGCTGATCGGAGAAGACGGTGGGATCGAAGTGATGGCATCGCCCGTGGACGGGAGGAATCAGTAAAATCGGGTGTCGATGAAAGGCTCAGGCTATAGGCAAGACATCGTAAAGAGTCTCAAAAAAATACCTCCTATAAGCTGTATCCGCAATGATTGATTTTATATTGTCTCCACCACACGGCGGAAGTGAAATCCGTAGATGGCCATGGTAATGGCCAAAGGAATTTTTTTAGGGTATCGAAATAAGCTGAACAAGAGGAGTTTCCAAAAAAATCGTTTTCCTTTTTCGAGGATTCCGAGTATCCAGAGTGATTTAAAGAATGCCTCAATATGATGAATGTCGAGTTTTGGAATTTTTGCGGAAGGCATGCGATAGTCGTGCAGGAAAGTCTTCACGCGTTCATAGTATTCTTTCGGGGAGTAAATCGTCCTTAAAATTTTCTGGTATCCCGCTATTAATTTTTGATGATTCATCTTGGGGATGAAGTTTATCGAACCATCCATGTTGTCTCCATTCATTCTGTGCAGGAGGCGGTTTTCCGATTTCAAACGGTGGAACAGACGCGATCCGGAGGGTGCATTCAACAAGCCGACCATGGCTGTAACGATTCCGCTTTTCTGGATGAAGCGGATCTGTTGCTCGAAGATGGAGGGCGGATCGTTATCGAAGCCCACGATGAACCCCCCAAACACGACGAGACCGTGATGGTGCAGTTTTTTGACTGCAGCGACCATGTCACGCTGTTGATTCTGGGTCTTACCGCACTCTACCAGACTTTGATCGTTGGGTGTTTCTACACCAACGAAGGCGGCTCTGAATCCTGCCTTCACCATGAGTTGTATCAATGCTTCGTCATCGGCTAAATTGATGGAGACTTCCGTAGTGAAATGAAAGGGATAGTCCTTTTTTTTGGACCATTCGATCAGTGCGGGTAAGAGCTGCGACTTGAGTGTCTTTTTGTTTCCGATGAAGTTGTCGTCCACGATGAAGACGGGACCGCGCCAGCCGAAATCGTACAGGGCGTTTAATTCTTCGAGGAATTGCAGGGGGCTTTTCGTACGGGGGCGTCGTCCGTTCAGGAAGGTGATGCTGCAGAATTCACAGTTGAAGGGGCAACCACGAGAGTATTGCACGCCCATGCTGGCGTATTTTTTCTTTTTCAATAGATTCCATTGCGGAGTGGGCGTTGAGGATATGTCGGGGAATTCTTCCGTCGAATAGATGTGTTTGGGACATCCATTTCCTAAGTCCGTGATGAATGGGGATAATGTGGCTTCGGCCTCGTTGAGGATAAAATGATCGACACCTTCGAATTCACGGAAATCGGTCGTCACCAGAGGCCCGCCGGCCACAACTTTGACGCCAAGATCGTTGCAGCGTTTGATGACGTCCCTCATTGAGCCGGCATGCACATTCATACCGCTGATGAACACGTAATCGGCCCATTGGATATGATCGTCCTTCAACCTGCTCACGTTCATATCGATCAATTCCTTCTCCCAGGTCTCGGGCAGCATCGCTGCTACGGTCAGCAGCCCCAAAGGGGGCTCCGATGATTTTTTTGATATGAACTTCAGTGCGTTTCGGAAACTCCAGAACGTGGAGGGCGTTTCGGGATATACGAGCAGTATTTTCATGATATTCCTCCGCATCAGATTTTGCTTTTATCTTCAATATGGATTGTTTATTTTAATGTACAGAATCGATCTCATGAGTACTGTAAAAGAAATGTAAAACTTTAGGACATGGAACTGTGAAGACTCGGCATTTTCGGATACATCCTGTTCTGGTATTCGTCTTGGCTCAGCTCGCATGGCTCTTTCTCTTGGGCATCTGGATATACTGGTATGTGACCAATTATATCATCCTCAACAAGGTGGGAGATCGACTTTCTCCTCAAATCGTGCCCAAGAGTACGAATGTTGTCGCGCTGGTGACTGGATTGGTACTGCTGGTCGCGATTCTGGTCAGCATGTACCTCATATTTATCTATCTGAACAGACAGCTAAGCTTGACGAAACTGTACGATAATTTTATCGGGAATGTGACGCACGAGTTGAAATCGTCTTTGGCCTCCATTCAGTTGTACTTAGAAACGATGGATTCTCGGGACGTTCCCTGCGAGCGGCAAAAAGAGTTTATCGGCTTCATGATGAAAGATGCGAATCGCCTTCACAACCTGATTAATTCGATTTTACAGATATCCGGCATTGAGCAGAGGAAGGTTGCCTATACTTATCGTGTTTGTACGGCGGAAGACGTCGTCCGTAGCCTCTTGGATGAAGCGAAGGAACAGTTTAAGCTCCCGGAGTCTGCCATTCAGATAGAAGGAAATGTGCCTTGTCCGTGTGTTGTGGATCGGGATGCGCTGAAAATCGTGTTTGATAATCTGATCGACAATGCCATCAAGTACACGACCGGACCGGTGCATATCACGCTTCATTTAGGATGCACATCGAAAAATATCGTGATACGGTTCCGTGATCGAGGCATCGGTATTTCTCCCAGAGAGCAGAAAAAAGTGTTCGACAAGTTTCACCGTGTCTATGATAAGGACATTCCGAACGTGAAAGGAACGGGGCTTGGCTTGTACTGGGTAAAAGAAATTATTCGGACGCACGGCGGCGGAATATCCGTGTTCAGCGAGGGGAAGGGGAGGGGGACGACGTTCGGGATTGAGCTGCCGATTTACGAAGAGTCGAGGAAACGGTACACGAAGCATCTGTTAAAAATCACTCAGAAACGAAGAGAGCGACTGCATGTCGATGTTGAGCGAGAATCCGTTTAAGGGCAGCAGGATCCTGTTGGTGGAGGATGAGGAAACGCTGGCTGTCGGCCTGGAGTACAATCTGTCAGAAGAGGATTATGTTGTCACCTGGGCCGAAGACGGCAAAAAGGCCATCGAGTGTTTTGAATCGCAGTCGTTCGATTTGATCATTCTGGACATCATGCTGCCTTTTTATAATGGCTTCGAGGTCGCTCAAATGGTTCGGGAGATTTCTCCCCAGATGCCCATTTTGATGTTGACTGCCAGGACGGCCGCCAAAGACCGTGTGAAGGGCCTTGAAATCGGAGCCGATGATTACCTGACGAAACCGTTTCATCTGAAGGAGCTGCTTTTACGCGTCAGGGGCATGCTGAAAAGAAAGACGTGGTATGAGTCGGCCACGATGGATCAGCCCATCTATCGCATCGGTCATTATGAAATCGATTTTACAAATCTGTCATACCGAACCGGAAAGCGAACGATTCAACTCACACAGCTTGAAGCCATGGTGTTGAAGTATCTGATTGAACATCGAGGCAGGGTCGTTTCCCGCAGGGAGCTTTTGGAAAACGTGTGGAGCATCGACTCGGAGATCGCGACACGCACCGTTGATAATTTCATCGTGCGATTGCGTAAATACTTCGAGCCGAATCCATCTAATCCGATTTACATTAAAAGCATTCGGAGTGCCGGGTACATGTTTACAGAGGGTGAAGAATAATCCATCATATCGATGCACAAATTAAGGGGTATTTCTTTATGTCGGAGTCTTTGGAGGAATTTAAAAAATATCGTGAAAGGATGAACAAGAAAATCCTCGACGCGGACAATTTAGACATCAAGCGGTTTTTTGCACTGGACTCGTCGGTCTATCGACATGGAGTGCTGGATGAAAAGACGAAGGAACTTTTGGGACTTGTGGCTTCGACGGTGCTCCGGTGCAACGACTGCATCCTGTACCATCTCATCCGCTGCTCAGAGACGGGTGTGACGGATGCGGAACTGCACGAGGCGCTGTCCGTGGCTCTGGTCGTCGGGGGATCGATCACCATCCCTCATCTCCGGTATGCTTTCGACATGATTGAAAAGATTCGTTCGGAAAAGATGGAAGATGGATCTTAGGGAAAAACTGAGACAGTTCGAATCGGATTTTGATGGCGTCCGCCGGGAGTCCTATCGTCGGTCGGATTCCGACATTGATCTCTTCATCGCCGGAGAAGAAGTTTCCAACGAATACGGGCGTTACTTCCGTTCAATCACGGTCTATCCCGAGACTCACACTCACGGGCGGGTTTCACTCGACCTGCTTCGAGAGACAGATCCCAGGGTTGTCGGGCTGGTCGGGAGGGACGATGCCCTGACGGGCATCGACCTGCGAAGGGCGGTCTTCATCGATACGGAGACGACGGGGCTGGCCGGAGGCACGGGAACGGTTCCTTTCCTTGTCGGATTGGGGTATTTCTACGACGACGGGTTTCGCGTCGATCAGTTCTTCATGCGCGATTATGATGAAGAACACGCGGTTCTCAGTGCCGTCCAGGAACGGCTTGCGCATTGCGACGCGCTGGTCAGCTACAACGGCAAGGCATACGATCTCAATCTATTGACGTCTCGCTTTACCCTTGCCCGGATGGAGCATTCGTTCTTTGATCTTCCCCATCTGGATTTGCTTTTCACGGCGAGAAGGCTCTGGCGGCGGAGGATCGGAGACTGCAGCCTTTCGAACGTCGAGGAGCGCATCCTCGATTTTCGCAGGGAGGGGGATGTGCCAGGTTATTTGATTCCGAGTCTTTACTTCGATTACATCCGAACGCGGGACGGAAGTCTTCTGAAGTCCGTTTTCATTCACAATCGTTGGGACATCGTGACGCTTGTGGCTCTGGCGGCAGTCGCCGGACGCATCTATGAGTCTCCGAAGGAGTTCCTCAACCATCCTCTGGATATGCTGAGTCTCGGCAGGGCGTTTGAGGGACTGGAATTACACGCCGAGGCTGCGGAGTGCTATCGAGATGCGTTGAATTACGGCATGGAGCCGGAAGAGCGTTTGGAGGTTCTTAGGCTTTTAGGGTTTTCTCTGAAGCGGATGGGCGATTGGGAAAGGGCCGTGAAGGTGTGGGAATATATGGTGGAGATAACGCCCCATCGTTTTGAACCCTACGTGGAATTGGCGAAATACTACGAGCACCATATCAACGATTTTGAACGTGCGGTAGAGGTCGTCCGTCGGGCGCTGGAACGCATCCGAATTTCAGAGGCACTGCGGTCTTGTGATGGATTGAGCGTCGATTTAAAAGATTTGGAATACCGACTCGCGCGGCTGGAGCGAAAGAGACGAGGGCGGAGAGGGAACCGATGAGCTATCCATCACACACCGCGACGTTTGCAGCAATCGTTTCTTTAACGGCCTGGAGAAGGCCGGCCAAAGTGTAGGGTTTCTGTATGAATCGATACCCGCGTTCTTCGATGATATTCCAGATGGATTTTTTATCGACGTAACCGCTGCCCAGAAGGATGCCCATATTGGGGTTCCGATGGGACAGCTCATCGATGAGTTCGACGGCGTTTTTATCCGGAAGGATGACATCGCTCAGAATTAAGTCAAACCGTCTGTTCTCCATTTCAAAAACTTCCAATGCTTTTTCCGCCGTCATCGCTGAGAAGACATTGTAGCCGTTTTTATTCAGAGCTCCAACCGCGAATTTGAGGACATTTTCATCATCCTCGACGACGAGCAGACGCTCACCCTTTCCTCGCAACGGTTCGTATGAGATTTCTTGTCCGGCCTTTTTTTCCTGGGGTGTTTCGGAAATGACGGGGAGATATATTTTAAATACCGACCCCCGGTCGGGTTCGCTGAACACTCTGATCCAGCCGCCGTGCCGTTCGATGATTCCGTAGACAACTGAGAGACCCAATCCTGTCCCGCTCCCCGGTTCTTTCGTTGTAAAGAAAGGTTCAAAAATATGCTGCACGGTGTCTTTGTCCATTCCGAGGCCGGTATCCGCAACAGCGATGCAGATGAATTTTCCGGGTTGAGCACCGGATATGCTCCGGCAGGCTGTTTCGTCGAGGACGATGTTTTCGGTCATGATGGTGAGGTCGCCTCCGTGGGGCATCGCATCTCTGGCGTTCACCACCAAGTTCATGACGACTTGTTCCATCGTGTTTCGATCGGCGAGTACCGTCCCTAGGTCGGGTTTCAGTTGGATGTGGACTGCGACGTCCTCTCCGATGAGGCGCTTGATCATTTTATGCAGGTTTTTGATTGACTCGTTGATGTCGAGCGGAGCGAACCCCATGGGATGTTTCCGACTGAAGAGGAGGAGTTGACGGGTGAGGTCTGCGGCGCTCATTGCGGCCGATCTGATTTCTTTCAGGTCGGCGTAGGGAGGTTCGTCCTCCTTCAAATCCATCATGGCCAAATCCGCGCTGCCCTGGATGGCGGTCAAGAGGTTGTTGAAATCGTGGGCGATTCCTCCGGCCAAGATGCCCACCGCCTGCATTTTCTGCACCTGGAGGAGCTGGGCCTGAATGCTTACTTTTTCTTCCTCTGAGCGCTTCTGTTCGGTGATGTCTTTCCAAATCATGACGACCCGCCAGATTTGATTGTCATCTATGAGGACGGGAAACAGTGTAATTTCCTGAATGCGATTTCCGTTTACGTTGTTCTTGATTTTCCCCTTCAACGCTTCAGCGGGCATAACGACCTCCGGGATGAAAATCGTTTCACCCTCGAATGCTTTTTTAATCTTGCTCAAAATGTCCATTTTTTTAATGAGGGGATCTTTAAACACGTTGTATCTGCCGACGATTAGATCAGAAGAAATTTCTCCGATGATGTCGAGGAACGCTTTGTTCACCATCGCAGCCGTGCCGTCGGGAGCGCACACATTGATGGGATAGGGCATCTGCTGTATGATCTGCTGTACGCGCTCCTCTCCTTCTCGCAAACGATCCTCCGCCCTTTTACGTTGGTTGATGAGAGATTGTGCATAGATGCTGAACAAGAAGAGGATGAACACGGCCAGCATGCGCATCCAGAATTCCATTGGATCGGGATTCAGAATGCGTTCGATGACGCTGCCGCCGTCGGACAGGAAAACGTCTCGTACCGAGTCGAGAATCCAGTATAAAACTCCGAACCCCAATCCTGCTTTGATGATACTGTCGGAGCTGCAGGATGCTCGTGAATGTGCCTTCTTTTCTCCCTCGATTTTCTCTCTCTTGTTTTGTGCGTATACACCGAACAGGATGAAAATGCATACCACGAGAATTCGCAGCCAGAATGAGACCGGATCCGGAAGGAATACGCGTTCGAAAAAATCGCCTTTATGAAAAACAAGGACATCTCTGAGCGACTCGACGAACCAGTAGAAAATCCCCAGTCCTCCGCTGATCCAAAGCCAGTTGACCGTACTCCACGTATTTTCTTTTTTTAGATGATTCGAATCCATTTGGAGTCCTCGACTATCGTATTGATGGTCCACGGGCACATGCTCTGATAATTGGCGTCATCGTGCTTATTGACTAGTGTCACGTCAACTAAATATTATTGGGTATATAGCTTGCATTTTATCTTGACAAATCGTATATTTCCTCAAGGAATTTTCTATCCTAATAACCCAAACCTTGAGGAATGCAATGAAAAAGTATATCGTTCGACTAAC
>JBDRSZ010000239.1:0-2152 GCA_043824415.1 bacterium
CTGTGTTTTCCGACATGAAGCTGGTAGCTTTCATTTCTCTATGTCCCGTGCCCCTATTATTACACGGTCTATATACTTTTCATATATGTCCATCTCACACTCCATCACCCGAATAGTATAAACCATTGAACTCAAGAAATCAAGAAAGAAATTGAGATAGATGAGGCAGGATATTTATCCTGCCCCATCACAGCCATCCCACTCAATCCATGTCCGTCCGCGCTCCATTCATCGAGAATCACGCCTCTTCCACCACTCCAAAACCGAGCAATCCTGCGATGTGCTGGACGGGCCGCTTCAGGTCGCCGTAGAAAGTCACGCGGTGCCAGCCCCATTCGTCCCAGGTGGTCAGGAGCTTGTCGATATCTCCCTTCACCTCAACGGCGAGCTTCGTACGGCAGGCCTTGTCCTCATCGATGTTCGCCACGGATTTCCCCTGATGGATGATCACCTGCTTCTTGTCGGAATGGAACAGAAGCGTCGTCGTCATCTCGCCCAGAGGCATGAGGGAACGGACGGCCGCGCCCTTGCGGTCCTCGGAATGGTTCCGAATGTGATATGCATTCGTCGGACCTTCGGGACCGAACACCTTGTTGGGCGCGACGCAGTGGGCGTAAATCGCCTGGTTCTTCGACGTATCCACGACCGGGTCAGAGATGTAGCCCGGCCTCCCGACAAGATACTGAATCAGGAGCATCGTGCTCGTCGACGCCAGGTCGCCCTCGCACGCGCCCACGTAGCCGTCGTTGTTCATCTGGAAAAATCCAAGGCAGGGATACGCGGTGATCGAGCCTCCGTAAAACCCGCCCAGACAGTTGATCGTGATGGCCCGCGCCTTGTGCCGCTCCATCAGGTCGCACATGCCCAAGTACATCGCTCCCGACTTTTCGATCTCCTGCCGCGTCGGCTCCACGACCTTCTCGGCATTCTTGATCCATCGGTCGGCCCACCCTTTTGCCTTACTCATGTCAGCCTTACGGTACGCATCGTTCAACTCTTCGAATTCGATGGTCAGCACCTTCGTGCCATATATCTTCTCGATCCCCTCGGCAGGACCCCAGCCGCCCCCAACCTGGAGGATGACTGAAGACTGCATCTTCTTCAAGCACTCAAACGACCGGACGGCCTGGATGACATCCTCGAAATTGGACGAGGACACGCCGGCCACCCGCAAGCCCTTTCTTTTGGATTCTGCGAACGTGATGAGAAACTCGCCCGACCCAGCGTACAGGTCGTCCACGAACAGAGTCGGCCGACCCGCCGCAACGATTGTCTGGGGCACGCCCGACCAGATTCCGAGTATATAAGCGATGTATCCGTCGACCTCCTTGTCCGCTTCCAGGATGCAGACCGCTTCTTCCTTGTTCAGGGCCGTTGCCGGAAGGAAATCGATGTTCGGGCACCCCTGCTGAAATCTTTTAATCAATTCCTTCTTTCGGCCTTCGTAATCGTATCCGATATTCGGCCAGGTCGGTTTTTCCGGCTCGATGTGGGAGAACACGAGCCGAATCTTCGCCTTTTCGTCACGACCATTGGCAGAAACCGAATCAGAGCGCTTGCGGAGAGGCGTCGCTGCACCCATCGCGGAAAGACCGACCGAACACGCGGCACAGCTGCCCAAAAATTCCCTCCTCGTTAAATCACGGGCGGATGGTTTTTTACATGAATGATTATTGGTTTTCATCGAACCCTCCTCAGCGAATAGATATAGAAATCTTTTTATCAGACTGGATGCTTGAGTTCTCTTCGGAATTGATTAAAGACCCCTCGATAAGCCCCCCTTCTCTTTCTAAGAGAAGGGGGCAATGGGGATGAGTTCAAAGCTGCTTCCGAATCCGCTCAAGCACCGAGTCAAGGCTTTCTTCAATCTCTTCATTTTTAATACGGATTATTTTCATTCCAAGTGCATCGATTAAATAAGTTCTCAACTGGTCATATTCTTTTTGCCTCTGATGTATCTTGCCATCGATTTCTACAACCAGCTTCATTTCATGGCAGTAAAAATCAGCTACAAAAAATCGTCTTCTCCCATCCATTTCAAAGCGGATGGGGTACTGACGGAAAAACTTTTTGCCTTTTAACTTCCGATTACGAACGGCTTGCCAAAAAATAGCTTCACTCTTCGTCTGGTTTTTTCTCAGGTCTCTGACTG
>JBDRSZ010000240.1:0-4956 GCA_043824415.1 bacterium
CGGATCAGTTACTGCTGGAATGGGAGAATGAGTTCACTAAGTGGGACGGGATACAGGAAGAACTTGTGGAGAGAGAGAATATAGAGGTGAGCAAGGTTCTGTTGAACCTGTCTTATTGGAATCGATGATTTCCTGTACACAGGAATGATGACAAGACCTGCCTTAATAATAGGCGGGTCTTGTTTTTTCAGAAGGATATTGACATTTTCATAGAATTCGAGTAATTTCAGAAACCAGGGGAAATCGGATTCGACTAAAGGAGATATTCTCATGAGAAGAACAGGATGGATTTACGGTTTGTTGATTGTGTTCGTTGCAATGCCCGCCTGGGGTCAACCGGGCTCAATCCGTTTAGGGGCGCTCATGGATATGCCCACTGCGAAAAGAATGGATTCAGGCACTGTGGAAGCCGAACTCAGGATGTATCCCAACGGCGGGCTTTTATCGTCGATGCTCGTGGCAGTGTCAGACCGGTTTTGTTTAGGGGTATCGTACGGCGGGGAGAATCTTATCGGAACGGGCAAACCGAATTTTAATCCGCAACCGTGCGTTCATGTTCGGTATCTTGTGTTTGAAGAAAGGTTTTTGTTTCCGTCGATCTTGGTCGGATTCAATTCTCAAGGGTATGGAGGGTATGACAAAACGCTGAAAAGATACGCCGTGAAATCGAGGGGATTCTATGCCGTGGCGAGTAAGAGTACGTCTTTCTTGGGCGGCATCGGCCTGCACGGCGGCGTGAATTGGAGCTTGGAGAAAGAGGACGGAGATTCGGACCCCAATTTTTTTGCAGGCTGTCACAAATACATCAACTCGGAGCTTGTGGTGATGGCGGAGTACGATACGGCCATCAACGACAACAGCGACAACGCCATCGGCTCCGGCAAGGGGTATCTCAACTGCGGTGTACGGTGGACGTTTGCCCAGCGGTTGTTTGTCGAATTCGCCTGGAAGAATATTTTAGAAAACCGTGAAAACGTCCCCGGCAGCAGCAGGGAGGTGAAGCTGGTTTATCTGGCGTTTTTCTAATCCGAATCCTATGAGAGTGCAACGGTTCAATTGAGGAATAGATTTTTTGTCGAAAAATTCGGGTCGCTTGTCAGGTTGACGCCCAGTCTCCTCAAGCCGGCCTCATCGCCTGGCGTCGGAATGTGGGTCGTGTGGACTTCGCATCCCTGAAGCTGTTTCAACGACTGCATGGCCGCCTGCGCAGTGGGGTTCGTCGCTGCGCTGATGCTGAGGGCGATGAGCGTTTCCTCGAGGTCCAAGCTGATGTGTTTTGAGTTGAGGATGTCTTCTTTCAGGTTCTCGATGGATGCGATGATGGTGGGTGACAACAGGTGGATGTCATCGGGTATGTTTGCCAGTCGTTTACAGGCGTTCAGGATGAGACTCGACGCGGCATGCATCAACGCGGAATTCTTGCCCGTAACGACGGAGCCGTCCTTCAGCTGAATAGCCGCTCCGCAGAAAATATTCTTGTGTCCTTTCTTCTTCTGTTTCGCTTCTGAAGCGGCCAGTCTTGCCGGTTGGACGACTTCCCTGTCTTCTGATTTGACGTTCATCTCTTCCATCAGGAGTTCCACTCTCTGCACAGTCTCTTTATCGACGAAGCCCATGGCGTATTCGCATCGGACTCTGAAGTATCGCCTGATGATTTCCTGTTTTGCAGCATCTTTCACGACCTCGTCGTCGGTGATCCCAAATCCGGCCCGGTTGACACCCATGTCTGTCGGACTTTTATAAACGGAATCCGTCCCTGTAATTTTTTGTAGGATTCTCTTCAGGACGGGAAAGATCTCAACGTCCCGATTGTAGTTGACCGTCGATTTTCCGTAAGCCTCCAGATGGAAGGGATCGATTTCGTTGTAGTCGCGAAGGTCTGCCGTGGCCGCTTCGTATGCGGTGTTGACGGGATGTTTTAAGGGGAGGTTCCAGATGGGAAAGGTTTCAAATTTCGCGTACCCGGCTTGGATGCCTTTCTTGTGTTCGTGGTAAAGCTGGGAGAGGCATGTGGCCAGTTTCCCGCTGCCAGGCCCCGGGCCGGTGACGACGATGAGAGGATTCTTTGTTTCGATGTATTCGTTCGCGCCGTAGCCTTCTTCGCTCACGATGAGGTCGATGTCTGTGGGGTATCCTTTCGTGTAGCGATGCGTGTATACGCGGATGTGCCGGCGCTCCAGTCGGTTTTTGAACGCTGCGGCTGAGGGCTGATCCTCGTAGCGCGTGATGATGACGGCCCGTATTTCGATCCCCCAATCGCGCAGGTCGTCGATTAATTTGAGCGCGTCCGAGTCGTACGTGATGCCGAAATCGGCCCTCACTTTTTTTCGTTCAATATCGCCGGCGTAGATACAAAGAATGATGTCCGCTTTGTCCTTGAGTTTATGCAGAAGATGCATTTTGACGTTGGGGTCGAAGCCGGGCAGTACGCGTGATGCATGGTAATCGAAGAGGAGTTTTCCCCCGAATTCAAGATAGAGCTTGTCCTGGAAGCGCTGGACTCTTTCGAGGATGGCAGCTGTTTGTTCGTTCAAATACTTGCCGCTGTCAAAGCCGATATTTTTTTCCATTGATTCTCCTCACATGACGGCCGAATGCAGGTTGTTATTCTGTTCAAATCAAGAGCAATGATGGATTTCCTGGAATGGATATTCGACGGGTATTGTGCCGGGGGCGGGAATCGAACCCGCATGGAGCAAGCCCCGCTGGATTTTGAGTCCAGTGCGTCTACCTATTTCACCACCCCGGCCGGGTGTTTCAAATATACAAAATTCTTGTTGAATGTCAAAGAGAAAGTACGGAGGAAAAGAGTGATCCTAAAATTTTATACTACACAACTGTAATGTCTGATTTGACAATATATTCTAATCCGTTCGTTTTGTTAAATTGTTCTTTTCTTGAGAAGAAAAGAACCAAAAGAATCGGCCTTTTTGCCTGTCCGCCGGCAGGCGGGAAAGCCAGTATTTTTATTCATGAATGAAAAATGGAAACCTGACAGTCCACCCTTTACCGCCCTTTCGCCCTATCCCGAAAAATAAGTCGGGATAGGATGCCCACTCCTTTTTCTAACCCTGTACTTCTCTGAATGCCAAGCAAACAAAAAGGCCAGCCTCCACTCCCGGATTTATTATATGGAATTACGAAAATCATTTATTAGAAATGAGAAAAATTCAAGAAAGTATGGGGGGAAATCCCTTGACATTTCTTCTTGAATTCTCGATATTAAGCTCGTATAGATGTGGAATTTTTTCGTACTTTATTCTGGTGATTCGGTATGCCGATATACGAATACCGTTGCGAGGACTGCAAACGCAGGTCGAGTCTCCTGCTCCGTTCCTTCGAAGAGGAGGCCAGACCCGTCTGTCCCGACTGCGGGGGGAAGGAACTTCGTAGGGTCTTCTCCCGATTTGCGATGGTCCGTTCGGAGGGGGATCGGATGGAACGTCTGTCCGATCCGTCCAACTGGTCTGGGCTGGACGAGAACGATCCGAAAAGCATGATGGCGTGGGCCAAGCGGATGGGGAAGGAGATGGGGGAGGACGTGGGTGAAAATTTCGATGACATGATGGAACAGGAGATGGAGAGGGGAGCGTCTTCTCCGGATGAACCGTCTTCTGAGGATTGATTTTGGGTGGGATACGGGAAACCTTACTCGTGAAGCCCGTCTGCGGCGTGACGTTCTCGATGGGCGTCGATCTTGAGGGAGTCGTCGTCCGGTTGAAGGAGGTACTCGGAGACGTTGAGGATCGGACTGAAGTTTTTGACTTTTCTTTCACAGACTACTACCGAGAAGAAATGGGGACCGGTCTGAGCAAGGTTTTTCTGAGTTTTGTCCATTTTATACACCCGGGGAGTCTGGTCAGGATCAAGCGCAAGACGAATCTGATGGAGGAGTCGTGGTCTGTGGATGGAAAGCGGAGGGTGAATCTGGATCCGGGGTACATTACGGGAGCGAAACTCGTCTTGGCTTCGACGAAGGATTTTGCCCACCGCATTTTTTTGGCTGAGGGTATCTACGGGGACGTTCAGCTCCAGTTTCGGGATAACTGTTTCCGGGTTCAGGATTGGACATTCCCCGATTATCGGACCCGGACGGCTTTGGAATTCTTCGAGAGGGTCAGGAAAAAATATGTTGGAAAGGTGAGGAGTCGTGCATAAAACGATGAGCTACAAGGATGCCGGCGTGGACATCTCTGCCGGCGAGGAGGTTGTGGATCGGATTAAAAACATGGTGCGCTCGACTTTCTCGCCTCGCGTCCTGACGGATTTGGGAAAGTTCGGAGGATTCTACGCGCCCGACCTATCCGGATACCGCGAGCCGGTTCTGGTTTCTTCCATCGACGGCGTGGGCACGAAGCTGAAGGTGGCCTTCCTGATAGGGAAGCACGATTCCGTGGGCGAGGATCTTGTCAACCACTGCGTGAACGATATTTTCGTGGGCGGTGCGAAACCGCTGTTCTTTCTGGATTATATCGGAACCGGACTGCTCAAGCCGGGGATCATAGAAGATCTGCTTTCTGGGATGGTCAGGGGATGCAAGAATGCCGGGTGCGCTCTGGTCGGCGGAGAGATGGCCGAGATGCCGGGATTTTATCAGAAGGGCGAATACGACGTGGCCGGGTGCATCGTGGGGATTGTGGAGAAGGATCGAATCATCAACGGCCGGTCGATTCAGAAAGGCGACGTCCTGATCGGGCTGCCGTCTAACGGACTTCATACGAACGGGTATTCACTGGCGCGGAAAGTGCTTCTTGAGAAGGCAAAGCTTGAAGTCGATACTTATATGGACGCATTGGGAAGGACCGTGGGCGAAGAGCTTCTTCGCGTGCATCGGTGCTATCTGCCCGTCGTTTCTCCACTCCTGGATGCGTTCGAGATCAAGGGGATGGCCCACATCACGGGAGGCGGGCTCATCGGCAACACGAAACGGATTCTGCCGGACGGGCTGAGTCTGGA
>JBDRSZ010000241.1:0-15536 GCA_043824415.1 bacterium
ATACATTCACTGGATCATCGGCGACATCCTCAAATACAACAAAAGCGAACATTATTTGAGGGAAATCCTACAGGGCATCCTCACAACCTATTCCACACCGGTTTCCTGGAACAGCATGAGCCGTTTTCTTTCCATCGAACATCACGCCACCATTTCCGATTATTGTAATATTTTGTCGTCCATTCATGTCCTCCACATCCTGCAGGCCCTTCAGGAACACAAGTTGACCGGAACCCCCAAAAAAAACAAAAAGCTGTACTTCCGCGATCCCTTTATTCACCACGCCGTGGCCGCCTATCTTGAACAGGAGAATGCGGCGGCATCGATTCAAAACAAACTCAGGGACAATGAATTCGCCTCAAAATTCGTTGAGGCCGTTTGCATCGATCACTGCAAAAGACGGCTGCCGACCTATTACATCAAGGGTCAAAAGGGAGAGGTGGATGCGGCGCTCATCAAAGACAGGGCCATCCTGCCGATTGAAATCAAATGGACCAAGCGCCTCCGGACGGAAGAACTCAAACAGATTCTGGAATACGACGGCGGCCTGATTCTAACGCCTTCCCCGCAGATCCGAATGCAAGGAAAGTGCACGGTCCTTCCGCTTGTGCGTTTTCTTGTGCATGTCTGCGGCGAAATCAGCAAAATCTGAAAAATGTGGAATGTGCAGACCTGACCCTAAACAGGCCAAAAAAAGATTTTTGAAAAAAAGATGCCTGTCCCCAATTAAACGCGGAACCAGTAACTGAACTTCAGGAAGACGGAGTAGTTGTCGCTTATATACCGCCCCACCTCATTCCGCAGCATGTTGTTGTCGACGCCGAAGTAGAACAACGTCCCCGGCCGCAAGACCCAGCTGAACAGGAAGCTTCCATACACCTTTTTATAATAGTGGTTGTAATCCACAATCGCCCTCAAGCTCAGCTGCTTTGTCACCTGGTAGGTCGTCCGCGTCCGCAGCACGTTGTAGTCGAAGATCCGCTCTCCCCCCCAGCCGTCCCAGAACGTCTGCTTCGTGAACTCCACCGCCATCCTCATCCGCCGGCTCGGTTTGAACGCCGCAAACAATCCATACGTGTTGGCCCATCCCAGCGACGGGTCGTCCTCGTCGTACAGCACACTCTCGCCCGTCTCGAAATAAAAGCCGAACGGCATCCAGCTCACAAACATCAACTGCCCCTCGACCGACACATTGTTCCGCCTAAAATCCATCCCCCCGAACCTTTCCATCCGGTTGCTGTACTGGACCTCCATCTGGCTGAACTCCGTAAACCGGAACCGCACTTCCCCCCTCATCCAAGCGTCCTGTTTCACGTCGTCGCTCCACCCGTACCGCTGCCCCGCGTTCAGGTAAAAATCCACCTGCTGCAGGCTCTTTTTCTCCGGGTGGATGCTCCGCCTCACAAACATCCCCATCGTCCGGTAGTCCGTCCGGTTCACGTATCCGGTCGACGCCTCAAAATCCGGGTGCAGCGCCAGCCCGTACGCCCCCGCGCTCCACTTCTTGCTGAAGTAGCTCATATCCAGATAAAGCGCCGGCGCCACTTCCGTCGTCCCGCCGTCGTACTTGGTCTTCGATCCCATGGCCTGAAACGACACAAACCACCGGTCGTTGAACTTGAGCTGCCCGTCCACACCCGCCACCCGGTTGTAGGTGCCGCCCATCTCCTTGTCCGTCACGGCCAGCCCCACGTAGCTCTCCTTGAAGACGTCGGCCTTCATGCGGAAGACATTAAAAAGCGCCGTCTCGTCGCCGCCCCCGCTCCCGGTCGCCCCGCTGATGTTCCACAGGCTCGCCGTCGGATTCGTGTCAAGCGCCGAGAGCAGCCCATAGGTCACCCGCCCCGTCTTGCCCGTGAGCTTCGCCCCGCCGATCGGGTCGATGATCCGCCGCGTGTACACCATATCCAGCTCCGGAAAGCGGAAGATCTCCATCCCCTCCAGGAAAAAGGGCCGTTTCTCGCTGTAGTAAAGGGCGAACCGCTGGTTGATGTCGATCTGCGGCGCGTCGGCCTCGATGTGGCTGAAGTCCGGGTTTGCCGTCAGGTCCATGGTCATGTTGGAGTTGATGCCCCACTTAAAGTTGACGCCCGGCTGGAAATTGATGCTCTTCTCCTTGGTCGCCAGCGATGTCGCCACCGGCATGATCTCGAAGTTGGAGCCCTTTTCCACAGCACCCTCGACCACCATCTCCTGCGCCTGGGTCAAAAGCCCCGGCACGCTCTTGCTCATGGCCGGCCAGGTGATGATCTCGCCCGTGCGTGCGATCGTCCGCCCCACGATCACCGACCACAGCTTGCGATCGGCGTCCGGAAAGCGGATGCTCTTGAAGGGGATGGCCATCTCCACAAAAAAGCCTTCGTCATCCACCCGGCCGTTCGAGAAAAACATCGTGTCCCAGGAATCGTCCATGTTGTCGTTGCCGCCCTCCTCCAGGCGCAGCATGTCCATCTGGATGCCGAGGGGGTTCAAGATGAGGAAGTAGGAGCGGCGCTTTTCGTTGAAGGTGTCGAGGGAGAGAAACACCCAGTCGTCCTCCATGCAGTTGTCGCGGGTGGTGACACAGTAGCGGAGCTTGTCGGGGTCGGTGTCGTAGGCCCGGATGGCGAGATAGAGGTTTTTGGTGTCGTACCCGATCCAGGCGACGGTACGCTGGGAGGGCTCGCCCTTCTCCTTGGGGGTGAACTGGACGAAGTCGGTGATCTGGAGGGCTTCCTCGTCCCAGAGGGGGTTGTCGAACTTGCCGTCGATTTTGGGCGGATGGGAGAGGAAGGGGATGTTGATGGCGGAGGTGGGAGGTGATTGGTCTGTGGGGGTGGAGATGTAGGTGGATGTGGAAGAAGCGGTGTTGGTTTTGGGGGTAGCGGTGGCGACTGAGGGAGAGGTGGTGACGCCCAGCAGCCCAGCGATCAATCCAAATGTAATAATAAAACGGAAAGTGATCTTGGTGTGCATCAGATCCATTATCCGTTCGATCAGGTGTTTCAGCGGCTTTCGTCTCATCGTTTATGCTCCCTACACCGCTGTAAACGTAATTTGTAACGAAAAGGTTCAGTGCAAAAAGATTTCTGAAAAAAAGATGCCTGTCCCCATTAAATGCAAAAAAAAAGGGGAACCCTCTCCGGTTTCCGTCCCGGGGAGAGTTCCCCTTGAATGTTAATCAGCGCGATTCGCTCAGTTAAAAAGATCCGTCGTTTAATCCCTCCTCAATATTCAGCATCCGGTCAACATCAATGAAAAATACAAAACTTCGCTTCCTTCCTTCGCCTCCTTAAACCTATTCCATTACTTATAAACCGACGCTTCGTCTTCGCCCCCACTCAAGGCCAGCGGAATCGCAATCGCAGCCGCAATAATAGCACCAAGCAAAAGAGTTGTTAACAAAGGACTTAATCCCAAAAACGAAAATGATTTGTTTCTTTCAATTCCTTCAGGTAGTCGAATATTTTGGTTTTTCAAGGCAAGAACGATTTTCCCTGTTTCCCCAGGAGTCAATTCAAAGACATATTGAACCGCATAGGCTTTATCATCATTTTAACTCCGGCCAGATATATTCCTGCTTCCATGTCCTTGATATTGAAAGCTCCTAGACTTGTTGTCGGCTTGCTTTCATAAACATCTTTTGTTTTGATGTTTTGAACCAAAAAAACAGCGCCCTCAACAGGAGTGGGTCCATCCTCGGCATAGATGAATCCGACAATCTGTCCGTTCTTTGCCGCAGCAGACGTCGCAACCTCAGCCACCGGTGTAATAAACAAAATAAACGTTGCCACAACAAAGAAAACAAAACCTTTTGATTTGACCAATTCCTTCATTTTTCGCCCATAATTTTTTACACACTTTTTTTTAAGACACATATGAGCAAGACTTTAAAATGATCTAGACCAAATAAATTAACAAATCTCTCATATATCAATCCAAGAAAATAAACAATAAAATTGAATCTTAAATACTCCGATCGAGCTTCATGATATCTTAACTTTAATATCTCGAATCGACAAGACACCGAAATGTTTCTTATATCTCGATAGCAATTCAATCTATAATATGTAAAAAACGTATCTTCTACTTGCCTCCCACGATATTTATTAAAAATATTGTGAAACCAATTGGGAGTAACCTTAGCAATTAGTGATACATAATGAAACTTATTGGGTGTCTTTGCTAAGAATAATCCCCCTTTTTTTAATACACGATTCACTTCACAAAGAAATTCTTTTGGTTTGCGAATATGTTCAAGCACATTATTACAAATCACAATATCAAATTTCTCGCTTTCAAAAAAATTCATATTTTCAGCAAAGCCTACAATTGCTTTATCTAGAAAAGGATTATCTAAGACGCGTTTATCTGGATCTATGCCTATGACTTTATTTACTAAACCCTTGAAATTCATTTGTTTAACAATTCCTGCACCTGCACCTATATCAAGAATCATTAAATCAGCATTAAGAAACTTTAATATTTCTTCCCTGAAGAATTTATCGTCCCAGTTATTCGTTACCTTTGGATAATAGATTTTGTCTATTTTATTAATAAGTTTAGTATTAATGCTCATATTTTGTTTTGTCCATAATCATTGAATAGTAGTTGACTGATTAATCGAAGTAATTTGCATCTGAAATGCCTTAATAACAACATCATGTTTTTTCGAAACCTCTCGTAATAAAATCATATTTTTATCCGATATTTTTTGTGTCGAAATGATGACTGATTTGATCTCATTTCTCGTAACCAGTTTTTCCAATTCATCCAATGTCCCCAGAATCGGATAATCATGCTGCCTCTTTCCCTTTTTCGTCGGATCATCATCAAGAAAACCCAAAACTTTCACTTTGTGCTTGATGTTATCCCTCAGTTCCTTTGCCAATATCGAACCCGCCTTACCGGCCCCATAAATCACGGCAAGTTCATCATTCCTCCCATTATTTCGATAGAAGTAATACTCGCAGATTCTCAACGACAAACGTGAACCACCAACAAATGACAGCAACAGATATAAATCAACAACAAAAAATAAAGGTCCCCCGAAAGATTTCAAACCAAAAACAAAAAGTGCGAGTAAAAAAATGATCAAGGAAGAAACAAAAACAGCTTGTAATATCCTTAAAAAATCTTCAATGCTGGCGTGACGCCAACTCCCTTTATATAATCCGACAAAATAAAAAACCGCAATCTTAATGAGCAGTACAACGGGTATGATTTCAATATACAGGTTTTTTTGAACACCGCCAAAATTTCCTGCCATCAATAAAAAACTCAAATAAAACGATCCAAGTATCAATGCCAAATCAAAAAAAGCCTGAAAGAGCCTCTTGCTCACCAAGGGATTATTGAAAATCGGCAATAAGAGCCCTTTATCCAACACATTGAGATCCCGATACTTCAAGCTCTTTATCCCAATATAAGAGGCAAATACGACAACAAGCAAGATGATGGATATGTTAATGTTTTTGACAGCAACCGTTAGAAAAGCAAAAACACCCAACAACAATGTGGCGCCATATAAAATCCAGGCAGCCGATTTCTGCGACAATCCCAACTTGAGAAGTTTGTGATGGATATGATCCTTATCGGCCTCAAACATTGCGATATTACGAAAATACAAGCCACGGATTTTCCCTTTGTCTGACGGATAATCAAACAGATTGATCGCTTTGAATAACCTTCTCAACATGGAAAGCATCGTATCCATGATTGGTAAACCAAGAATAAGAATGGGAGCAATGATAGCGATGGCAACAGCCCCTTTATGAGTACCTCGCACTGAAATAAATGCCAATAAAAAACCAAGAAGGAGACTTCCGGAATCTCCTAAAAATATTTTTGCAGGATGAAAATTATACCTCAAGAACCCAAGAACAGTTCCACCTAAAACAAGGGCCACAATGGCAGTTGTTATGTTCTGATAAAAAAGTGAGATGGCAAAAATCGTCATGGCCGCGATAAATGCCGTCCCGGTTGCAAGCCCATCAATTCCGTCTATCAGATTCAGAGCATTCGTTATCCCCACCACCCACAAAATTGTAACCGGAATGGAGAGTATGCCTAAATGGACAATTTTCCCGGAAAAGGGACCGGTGTACTGCTCGATAGCAAAACCGGAATAGATCAGCAGTGTGCCGGCTAATATCTGAAAGAGGAATTTAGTCCTGGGGCTTATGCGTTTGATATCATCATAGATGCCCGCTCCAAGGATTATTAACTGGCAAACGAACAGAAAACCCCAGTCCTTTAAAGTATATTTGGAGATATACTCATATTTAAATAATATTCCTGTGATAATCACTAGATTAAAAGCGAGAAAGATTGGGATCCCGCCTAAAAGAGGTATGGTGTTTTTGTGTATTTTCCTTCCGCCCGGCAAGTCGACAATCCCCTGAACTTCAGCAAACCTCCGGACCAAAGGTGTTAAAATAAACGCCAACAACCAGGCAATTAAAAAGATGATGATATATTTAATCATTGTCCCCCCAGACAATAATAAAGAAGATATTTAGAGTGCTAAATCTCTGATAATCTTTAAATATCTATCAGCAATCAGATTTCTATCATAATATTTTTCGACATATTCCCTGCCATTTTTCCCAATTTTCGGGAATTCATCTCGCTTCAAATAAATTTCTTTAATCTTAGCAACCGCACCTTCAACATCTTCTGGCTCAACAAAAAATCCACAATCTGCTTCTTCTATGATTTCCCGACATTCTCCATCGACCATATTGAATATGGGGCGTTTCATCGCCATCGCTTCAAAAATTTTTGAAGGAATGACTGTTTTGAATAAAGGGGCCTTTCTCAAAACCACTAAGATAACATCGCTTGCTCTATAATAATCTTTTACTTTTTCCTTACTCACGCCATCTAAAACTTTAATATTTTTTAATTTTTTTTGGGATATCAGATCCTTAATGTATTTTTTTTCCGCACCTTCGCCAATGATATACATCCGAATATGGGGAATATTTTTTAAGTGTTCCGCGACTGATACAATTTTTTCTAACTTATGAGCCATTCCTATCGTACCGATATAGGATAAAACCATATCCTCGGAATATCCTAACAAACCATTTTTATTAGGTTGTCCATCTTTCGTGTTGAAGAAATCCAAGTCAACCCCGTTTTTAACGACAAGTATCTTTCTTGGATCAATGCCTCTTGAAACCAGATTTTCCTTAAACGCATCAGTTAGGGAGATGATACATTTTGCCTTTCTGTAGAGAAATAATTCAATTTTTTCAAGGATCCGAATAGATATATTAGGCTTTGAAGCTTCAAGTGCCAGAATTGATTCCGGCCATATATCCCGCAGCTCAAAAACAAAGGGTATCCTTTTTATTCGGCTGACAACATATCCAGCGACTGCACAAAAAAACTGCGGAGAGGTCGCAATCACGATATCCGGTTTCCTCACTTTAAAGGATGCAAGAACTGCCATCATCATATAGAACATATAGTTGCCAATCCGCCGAAAAAATCCTGCATTGGGAGTTAAATATGTTTTCACACGAACGACATCAATGCCTTCAATTCTTTCATTAAGACGCCATGTATTTGAATAGCCTGGAAACAGTACACCATTGGGATGATTGGGAGGGTTCGTGATAATTGTGATATCCACATCACTTTCCTTTACCCAGCGCCTCGTATGATCATAGGTTCTCGATGCTGGAGCATTGACCTCCGGAGGGAAATAATGGCTCAAAAAAAGAATATGCATAGGATCAGAAATATTTCACTTTGAAAATAGCTTTTTTTAATAATGCTTTTACCCTGTTTGTCTTATTATTCTGATATTCACTCCAAGTTTTAAAATAGTTTTTAAATAAATTGTCACCCGTCAACCTTGACATGACATCCAATTGAACGAGATGCAGTTTATGATAAAAGGGGCTTGCTACATTTTGAATTTTTAGAGGGGATAAATCATAGAGGGACCAATAACCGCAGTCATAACGATGCAGGTTTTGCGTTAGAGTCTTTAAACTTCGGTCAAATAAATTTTTTGCGTCGATGTATCCGGTTTCCTTGTAATAATCGTAAACGCCCCACAGTGCCCATATGAAACCGTTCAGGATATGTGTCGGGGGAGATGTGATATATTCTTCAATCCACCAATTTTTATCTTTATCAATATGGAGACAACCCCCCTCTTCAATTGGAGTAATAAGAGTTTTAAATGCTTTTTCAACAGAATCCATATAACTCTTTTTTTTCGAATATTTTCCCATCCTAAGAAGAAAAGAAATTCCCACTCCCTGAGCTAAACCCGAATACCAAGGGGCTTTAAGAACCCGAAAATACTCCCAATCAAATTTATGATGCCAGCAGTATAACCCATGATTATTTTTTTCAAGATTATCAACAAGCCAATCAGCTACTACTATCGCTTTATTAAGATATTCTTTATCATTAAGAGACAGAAATACGTTTAAACAACCTAAACCATATTGGGCAATGGCGATCGGATTGTACTGCCGCCCAATTTTTCCCCGATAATCGAGTAACGGAACGCCCTGTCTATCAAACGGACCTTTATACTCTGCCTTCTCCTTGAATGTCATGAAGTACTGATCTAATTCCGGACCAAAGGAGAGTTCATTGATAGCAGGAGTCTCATGCCAGAAGGACAACTGGCTGTCTCCTCCCCCTAAATAAGCCTGAAAGACTCTTTTGTAGTAGCTAAGGCTGCTCAATTGATTTAACGAATCATATTCCGGAAATTATTAAGATGATGAAGTAAATGTTCGGATCTATAAAGTTAAAACCGTTCCTACAAAGTGATCGATTTTCCTGATTTGGCAGACTCCATGGCGGCAAAACTGGCTTTTGTGACATTTACTAATTCATTAAAAGGGATGAGGGATTCACCGCCTTTATTCACTCTTTCAATAAATGAAATTATCTCATCCTTATGCCCTTTGTCCTGTTTAAATGTTCTATACTTTTTAAAATTTGAGAATCCAAAACCTTTTAATACCCTAAAGTTATTAAGATATAAAACTCGCCCATCGCTGAAGACCTCAAACATCTCCTTTGGATAACGCTTCGATCCATTTGAAAAGTAGTTCAATGAGCCGATTGATCCGTCAGCAAAACTTAAAAGAATGGCCATTTTATCACTGCTGGGTTCGGTTTTTCCCCCAATCATGATTGCTGAAACCTTCACAATAGGGCTATCAGCTAAAAACCTCATTAAATCAATAAAATGACACCCTTCGCCGATGATTCTTCCTCCACCTAGCTCAGGATCCTGCACCCAATGGTCTAAGGGAATTTTTCCTGCGTTGACCGTAAAATTCATACACAAAGGCTCGGCACGATCTGCTAAGAGTTCCTTCATTTTTCTGGCATGAGGACTGAACCTTCGATTGAATCCAACCATCAAAATATTATTCGTATTTTTTTCACGACATTTCTCAACACTGGCTAATTCATCATTTTTCAAAGCAAGCGGTTTTTCGACATAGACATTCTTCCCTGCATCCAGTGCTTCACAAACAATTGTTGCATGCAAATAATGGCCTGTAAGCACAAACACAGTATTTATTTCTTCATCATTCAATATGTCTTTATAATCTGTCAGCGCTTTTTCAATACCGAACTTTTTCGATGCATACCCTGATGCAACAGGATTCAGATCAGCAATACATTTTAATCTGGCTTTAGTTTTAACAATTTGAGGTAAAAGAATCGCTTTTGCAAATCCTCCGGCTCCGATTATTCCTGCAATGACACCGCTTCTTGCGACAGCTTTAGTTTCAATAGATTTAAATTCACTGGTAGATCCTGATTCGTTGGAATATTGTAACAGTATTCCTATAACGGACTTGTCATTTTGTACTTTCTCATAAGCTTCAAGGGCATTATTGAACAAAAAAGTATCAGTCGTCAGTTTTTCAGTGTTGATTGCCCCTGAAGCCATAAGATCAAGAACCGCTTCAAAATTCCGTCTCTCTGTCCATCTTACATAACCGAATGGATAATCGCGGCCTTTTTGTTCATATTCTTCATCATACCGACCCGGACCATAACTGCATGAGACCTGAAATGTTATTTCCTTTTTGTAAAAATCATCACGTCGAAGATTCAGACCAACAACTCCCACCAGTACAACTCTGCCCCGTTTCCGACATGCGTTTGCTGCCATACTGATGATTTCATTACTATCAGATGAGGCTGCAATGATGACACCATCAACACCTTTACCATCAGACCAACCTTCAATTTTTGTAATAGGATTATGGCCGGCTCCAAAATTTACAGTCTCCGCTCCGAAGCTTTTTGCCAAATTTAGTCGATCTGGATTGACATCACCTGCTAAAACCTGACATCCATTGGCTTGGAGCAACTGAACGGTGATGAGGCCTATCAAACCCAAACCAATGACAAGTATTTTTTCTCCTAGGGTAGGATTTAAAAGCCTTATCCCTTGAAGAGCGATACTGGAAATAACAGTATATACGGCTTGTTCATCAGACACTTTGGCTGGAATTTTTACGCAAAGGTTCCTTGACACACAAAACATTTCAGCATGGGGGCCATTGCTGGCTACTCGGTCGCCTGGATTTATATCAAATACGCCCTCACCGACTTCAATAACAATTCCCGAATTACAGTACCCAAGAGGAAGCGGTTCATCCAATTTGCGAAAAACGGCCTCAAGAGTCGGTAAAACTCCATCCGTTTTCATTTTATCCAATACTTGCTTCACTCGATCTGGCTGCTGCCTGGCCTTTTGAATTAAATTCGCCTTGCTGAACTCAACCAGCATTCGCTCGGTACCAATTGAGATCAGTGAAGCCTTAGACTGGATAATCACTTGTCCCCGGCTAATGCCTGGGTTGGGCAATTCAGCAAGCTCAATTTCCCCTGTGTTTAGATGTTGTAATATTTGTTTCATGGCCTATAAAAGAAGAATTAAATAGAGTCTACTGAAAAAGCATTCTATTTCCCAAGTTGATTTTTTCCTTTCCTTACTGTCTTCATCATTACTTAAATGACTATGTGCATTTTCTATGCTTTTTTGGCTGCCATCTGGAGATCTATAGCAGCTAAACCATCATTTCTCTTTTTGTTTATCTGAGGCATATTTTACCGAGTTATATCCGGAGGACGTATTGAAGAAATATAAGGATCTACTTCATTGGTTTTACGTTTGTTTAGAAAAGATATTTTGGCTTGTTATATTACCTCTCAATTTTTTACATTTTTTTCACAATTGATTTGTCAAACGGGTAAAGCACAATCTTCTTGTTTTGTTCAAATGCTTCGCGTGTTTTAAGAAACAGATCGCCGGTTTCCCAAACATATTCTATGGAACAACTCAGATGTTTGTGCTCTGCTTTTGGGCGAACTATTTCGTAACTATTTGTAATATTTTGTTCGTGACCATGGTCACGGAATAGCGAAAAGACCCTATGTTTTTTCTCATTGACTTCAACTGTCAAGTTCTTGAAGTCATCCATGGAAATCAAGACATTGCCTTTGTGTGCAGCGAAGCGTTCTCTAACACCCTCGAAAGTGTGCCCTTTGGCAGAAAAAGTGATCGCAGCAATGCTTCCGTCGCCAAATACATAATTGACAGCTATATCACAATCTGATTTCTCGGCACGCGTGGGAGTGATGTGTAAAGGATATCGGTTTTCAGGATTGACCAGTTGATAAATAAAGTCGGTCCAATGACATAAATTACCAAGAATTCGTCCGCCTTCATCCTCTTTGAAGTACCAGTGATCAGAGGGTACTTCATGACCAGCAATAAACCAGTTGAACATTGCGGAGCCCAACTGCGAATCAAGGTAATGCTTGATCGTCCGGCCGATCCGGCTATTCGGACGATTAAATCCAAGTCCGACTTTGCCCTTGCATTCAGACATTGCGGCGCACAAACGTTCCAATTGGTCTTCCCGCACTACGTGCGGTTTTTCAATGTGCACGCTCTTGCCCGCTTTCAAAGCATCGATGGCGTATTCGGCATGCGAAGCATGATTGGAGGCGATGTAGACGAGGTCAATCTCAGGATCAGAAATAATTCTATCAACATCATCGGAATAGTATCGAAGCCCGTATTTTTTGTAGATAGAAACGGCACGGTTGATATCAATATCCATCGCGCCACGAATGACACGACCATAATTCTTCTTTAGGTAATAGGCTATATTGCTGTATGCGAAATTCCCGCAGCCAATCAGTCCCACATGGCCCCCCCCTTCGGGCTGCGATGACAACTCAGGCAAAGACTGATAGATCTTCTTCATATGGTACTGACCCTTGACCTTAATCAGGGTCCGCCGAGTTCCATAAAGGCGTAAATAGCGTAGTACTTTCTTAATCTTGAAACAAAGAGATTGAGTGGTATAGTCCATTTGATTTACCGCCAATCCTTGGAAATCATGTTATCCAGTCACAACACTAAAACGATTCAAGGACATTAGCCGTCTCTCGCGCACATGTCGACTAGGAAAAAATATTGCTGCGTTCCATTGCCATCGTTCTCATCTCTTCATTAAGTGCCAAATCACCCCATAAAGCAGTCATCTTATCTGCCAGATCACTAACAACGAGTGTCTCGTCAACCATCAATTGTCGGATAAAGGCGTGATAATTTTATTCGGGCATCCTTGGTAGCAAACTGCCACTTTACCTTGGCATCTTTGTTGTTTCTGAATTTCTGCCATGCACTCATCTCTTTTCTTACAACCTCGATGTTGTCGATTCTTCTCTTCAAACATTGTCTCGTGAGAACGTTCAATTCTATTTCTGCCATGTTCAGCCAGCTTCCATGCTTCGGAGTGTATACAAATTCAAATCGGTCCCATAACTCTTTTGCCTTCTCCGGCTGAAACGTTTCATAAAGCGCCCCAGGCTCATGCGTGTTCAGGTTATCCATAACCAGCGTTATTTTTTTCGCGCTCTCGTATCGATCAGCAAAGTACTCACTTCATGTTAAGATGAAGGACCGTCGCTTCGCTCCGTTTGGGGAGTGGGACTTTGGAATTCCCCCGAAAAAATGGACACCCTAAATAGTTTGAGCGGCATCTTGATAATACTCCAACGGACTCTTTTAATTCAAGGCGGAATGTCTTCTCTGGTGAACGAGTTCTTTCTTCAACGAGCTGAAGAACGACTCCATCATGGCATTATCAAAACAGTTTCCTTTATCACTCATGCTCTGATGAATATATGCCACGCTTTCAATATCTTTTTCACTTTGTGACTGGCATACTGGCTCCCGCGATCTGAATGGAAAATGAGCCCTGGTCGAGGATTACGATCCTGGAGAGCTTTCGTCAGCGAATCGACAACAAGGGCTTTATTGCCAGATACATCCAGCCTTCCCAGGTCCAGATGTAGCTTATATCCGAGAGTCAAAGTTCATTTATCCCGGAGGCTGAAAAATCTCTCACAAGGTCTTCTGCAATCGGCAGGTTATGATTCGATTTGGTTGTGATCTTGAACCTTTTGTCAATGGTCGTTTAAAAGTGAGCCATTTGCGGTCGTGAAAACTGAGCCACTTTCCCATTAATATGGCATCATCTTTACTCCCGTTTTTGTATTTTGTGGACATAAAAATGGATTTTGTGGCCACTTTGGGCATCATTTCCTTTCCCTGGATAAAACCGAAGCTCTCACCCGAGTTTGACACGGCAAGATACCAAAATATCCAGTAACTCATTGTAATAATTGAAGATAGATGGGATTTAGAAAAACACGGCGTGTATCCAGGTTTTATTCTGCTGACATCACCGCCGATGGAGATTCTATTTTTAGCTTTTTCAGCATCTTACGTGCTTCCGGTGACCCGGGAGATGTCTGATAAACAATCCCTTGAGGCCCCATCAATTGACCAACTTTTATCGTGCGGAGTTCTTCGTGGATCCTGAACCAGGTCCGTCCACAGGTCTTCTCCGCCACTCTTTCCAAAAGAAGCGAGAGAGTGCAGAGAAAAACATGGGCTCTTATTCTTTCCTTTGTCCGGTGAAACACAGGACGGAGCCGGATCGCAGACTTCATGGTTTTCCAAGCTTCTTCAACCCGAACAAGCTGCTTATAAGCCAAAGCGAGATCCTCGGCGCTGAGATCCTCATCATTGCTGTGAATAACCCACATGCCGTCCCTCTTTGTTTTCTCCCGGATGGCCATGCGGTTGATTCGAAGGTTCCCGTTTTTAAGCTTGCGGAGATACGATCCGTAGCGCCCGGAAGAGAACAACCGGCAGGCTCTTTTCGGATGTCCGGCCAGTGTTTGAAGTTCCGCATCCAGTTCAAAAAGTACTCTCTCTCTGTGTTTTCTCTGACGTTCAGCTTCCAGCGGATTAAAACACACCACATAGCGGCGGCGTCTCTCACCGGTTCCAACCCAGACGTCTTTCACTCTGAGGTTCTCCTGCACTTCCTGGAATCGTCCCGCCCGGCTGAGGACATCTTCGACAACCTCGGTTCCCCGACGGCAGGGCATGGCTACGATGTAGCGCGCTCCTCCTTTGGCCAGTTCCTTGAGGTTGTCTTCGCTCACCATGCCGGCATCCGTCACAAAAACACATCGGTTGAGCCGCCAGCCCTTGAGATCCTTCTTGACCTGCGCGATGGTGGTCACATCCGCCGTGTTGCCCTCAAAAACCCAGCTCTTGACAGGATATCCGTCTCTCGTCACCGCCATCCCCACAACAATCTGCGGCACATCGGACCGCCCGTTCTTGGAGTAGCCCCGAAGACGAAGATCATCCTCCTCATCGATCTCAAAATGCACACTGGTTGTATCGTAGAAAATAAGATCCACATCCATAGACAAAAGATCCGCCAGGTTCCAGTAAAGCTGCTCTTCGATCTTCTCCTTATACTTGTCGAGAAAATCCATGGCCCGGTACAGATGATGAAGCTCAATAGCCTTTCCTTCGGGAAAGTAGATATCTTCCTCCATCCATCTCTCATAGCAGCCCAGTTTCGAACTGGGGGCCAAGCATCGGTTAGCTACCATTGCAAAAACAGCTCTCTCAAAGGGCACGGTTCTGTCTTCTTTTTTAACGGCATCCTCGATAATCTTGCCGATTCCCAGTTGCTGCCACAGGTGGGAGATGACATGAAAAGGCCCATGCTCCCAGCTGTCGACAAAGCGCCAGCCTTCCTCGAGTTCGGCAATGGAATCCAGAGGGGCGTTTTTACGGATGCTTCTTGCCAGTTGTCGGAGACGGTCGACAGCTTGGCCATCGGCGCGGCCCAGAGTGCAAACGACTTTGACCTTGGAGCGCTTATTTTTTGGATCCCACTCATTTTCGGCGATCTGAAGGTAAGCGACAGTCGATCCGTCCTGGTTTTTGCGAGTTGTTGTTCGAAGATACATGGTATCTATTATATAACATTGACATCGTCTGAATGTCAAGCATTATTATGCTGTGCTGTGTATCTATGGTTGTTCAGGAAAACAAGGTGTTGGGAATGGGCTTAATGCTGATAATAAACAAGTTTGACTGACGTCAAGCATTATTTTGCTCCAACGACAATTAAAATTCCAGTTGCCTCATTTTAAATCTTACC
>JBDRSZ010000242.1:0-5427 GCA_043824415.1 bacterium
TGAGCCAGGACTCGACTGCGTTTAGGAGTGTTGCTGCAACCGCCGGATCATGGATGGATTCGAATTGGCCGAAAAAACCGACTCTATCGTTCCAATGGGCGTTGTGATTGTGGTTGACGAATGCGTTGCACCTTCCGACAATGTCGCCGTTTCGCCTGGCCAAGAAGAACTTCATCTCCGCGTGCTTGAAGAAGAGATTGTCTTTTTCGAAGAAGCCTTTTAAACCGATGAGCTTAAAACCGAGATACTCATAATGAAGAAGCGGAACGTACTGAGCATCTCCCTTGTAGTGCTTCCAATGAAAATCGACAAATTCTTTTAATAGTTTTTTATCCTCTCTGGTTCTGTTCTCGAACGAGACGAGTTCGATTCCGTTTTTTCCCGCATGATCGGACATTTTCGTTTCCTTCCTCATGGAATCTCGTCCTCCGTTGAATTCTGTTTGCTTTAACGTACCTATCTCACCAAAGACATTCTTTTTGTGATGACTCCGGCATCCGTGATGAGAGAATACAGATACGTTCCGCTGGGCACGGAACGTCCATCGTCATCCGTTCCGTTCCAGGTGATCTTATATGTGCCATGACCGAACGACCGACGGATCAGCGTCCTGATTTTCTGGCCTCTCACATTCTGAATTATTATCGTGACGAACGACCGCGTCGGCAACCCGAATGAAATCGTCGTCTCCGAGTTGAACGGATTCGGATAATTCTGCAGGAGCAGAAAATCCGTCGGAATCGGCTGTGGATTCTCGCCGTCCAGAGGAAGGAGCGACCTTTCGTAGACGCCGTTTCCGTGCGTCACTGCGCGGATTTTATGGTCGCTCGGGGAGATTGAGAGATCCATGACGAGTACGGCCGCGGGGAGGCCTTCACGGAATTCCCGCCAGGAACCGCCGTAGTCCGTGGAAACATAAACTCCCAAATCGTTGCCTACGTAGATTTGTTTATAATCTTCAGGATCGACGATGACCGCCGATGTGGGAATATCGGGGAGATCGTTTCCGATGTCCGACCAGGTCCGGCCGCCGTCCTCAGTCCGGTACAGATGGGACGAGCCGAATCCGGAAAGTGTGACATACGCGACGTCGTTGCTGTGGGGCGACACCTGAAGGTCCACATAGTACCTGTCGGGCAGGTTGCCCGTGATGTTTTCCCAGGACAGGCCTCCGTCTGTTGTCGCGAACACTTCGGCTCTCTTTGACGGTGAAGGGGCCGTTGCAGCGTAAACGATTTCCGGATGCGTGGGTGAGACGGCAATGGATAGGATCGGATTGCCGTTGAGAGAGGTGCGTCCGTTCATGACTTCCCAGTCTGCCCCCGCGGTGTAACTTTTATAGATGACATCCTGTCCTGCATACATGATGGAGGGATGGGACGGAGACAGGACGAAGGGTGCGACGAAGCAGACGTCACGGCCGGAGTAAAACCTGGAAACAGCTGTCCAGTAGAAGCCACCGTCGAGCGATTGGTAGATGTTCAGGTGCTGGGACGAGCTGTACATGATGTTGTCGTCCGTGGGGTGAACGGCCGTGAAGGCGCCGTCGCCCCCAGGAAGGGGATCTCCTTTCCTCCAATTTAGATTTCCGACGTACATGATTGTGCCGTTGTCCTGAAGGCCGCCGAGAGCGAGGTCTGGATTGACGGGAGAGGATGAGAATCCGTTGTAGAATTGTGTGGTTACGTATCCATTATTGATCTCCTGGAACGTTTTCCCTCCGTCGAGCGTCCGGTAAACACCGCCGTCGTTTCCGAAGTAGACGATGTTGGGATCGATCGGATGATCGGCGTAGGCATGGTGGTCGACGTGCATATTGCTCTTTTCGATGAGCGTTCTTCCCCCATCATTCGACGAATAAAAATAAACGCCGGCACAGAATATTTTCGATTCATCCATAGGATTCACTCTCACATAATGGGAGAACCACCCCTGATAGCTCGAATAATTCTGTGTGTTCACGACCATCCAATGCTCGCCGGAGTCCGAGGATTTGCAGAGCCACGTGCCTGCGTAGTCCGTGTATCCGTTCCCGATGCTGGCGTAAATCACATTCGGAGAGGATTTGTATATAGAGAGGAGGGCTTTCCCGCCCCAATCCGAGGGGAGGCCGTTTCCGAGTTTTGTCCAGGAACCGGAGCGTCCGCCTTCTGTCGAACGGTAGATGCCCGTGTCGGGACTGCCAAGATTTCCGCAGGAGACGTAGACGATGTTTGTGTCCGCCGGATCGATGGCGATGTCCACGGCCATGAGCACGGGATGGACTTTTTCCCATGTCTGACCCGCATCGTTCGATTTGAACGTTCCCTCAGTCGTCCCCGCGAAGATGCTATTGGAATTGAAAGGATTGATTCGAATGGCGAGGACCCCTCTCTGCTGATGATAAGACCAGTCGATTTTTTTCGCCCAAGTCGCACCCCTGTCCGTCGTTTTCAGGAGGCCGATGCCATAGCTGCCCCGCGTCGTGCGAACATATAATCCTCCGATGGATTCCTGGTAACCGTAGACTTCGCCCGTGCCGATATAGATGATGTCGGAATTTGTCGGATCGACGGCAATGGCGTTTACGCCGAGGACGGGGAATCCCGTGTCGATGTATTCCCACGAATAAGTATTTCCATCCATCGTCAACCGCCAGAGTCCGCCGCTCGCGGACCCTGCATAGACGACGTTCGGGTTTTGCGGATCGACGGCAAGAGCGATCGTTCGACCTCCGCGGTTTGCAGGCCCGATGGATCTCCATGTATCTGAAGCGTTCAGTGAGGATTCGCCTTTGCGCAAGCTTTTTTTCGTGTACTCGAATGCTTTGTACAGGCCTTCATCGGGGATCACACTGTTGGGGTATGCGCGCTGAGCCGACCAGAATTCGAGAGCCTCCATGGCATCGCTTTCGGGGGAGTCGTGCTTTGTTGGACCTTTTGTATCGATGCATTTACGTTGATATGTGGTCGGGTATGGAGTGAAAATCAGCGAGACGAAAATCACGGTTATCCATAATTTCACATGCTTTTTCATGATGATTGTTTTAAAACGATTCTGCTGATTCATGCTTTACATTCCATTTCTGCCGTTGAATATTTCCTCATCCATGACCCCGAGTCGCGAGCCGATGATTGTTGATCCCGTCAGGTCGCCGGTGATGTTGCAGGTCGTGTGGGCGATGTCGATGATAGGCCATACGGCTGCCAAGATGGGTATGAGTGTTAAGGGCATGTCGAGTGTCTGGAGAAGTACGGTGGACATGATAACTCCAGAACCTTTGATGCCGGCCGTACCGATGGAGAGGACGAGGCCGAGGAACATGAACTGGAATATGTGTGATGCGGTAATGGGCACTCCGTATAGATTTGAGGCAAAGACGGCGATCACGCCGAGGGACGCAGCCATGCCGTCCATGTTGATCGTCATGCCCAGGGGCAGTGTGAACCCGTAAATACGTTCCGGCAGTCCAAGGTTATTCGCAGCGACCTTCATGGAAACGGGGAGCGTGGCGCTGCTGGAGGTCGTGCTGGCGGCAACGAGCATGGCCGGTGCGACGTTGCGGTAGAAGCGGAGAGGATTCCTTTTTCCGAGAAATATCAGGAGGATCGGATACACGACGGTTAGGATGAAAACAATGGCCACGGCGTCCGAAAGGATGAATCGGCCGATTTCCGAGAGCATGCTTACGCTCATCGTCCCCACCATGT
This sequence comes from bacterium, assembly GCA_043824415.1. Taxonomy (GTDB): domain Bacteria; phylum Zhuqueibacterota; class QNDG01; order QNDG01; family DSAB01; genus JBDRSZ01. Next base: position 3,690 of record JBDRSZ010000242.1, read on the forward strand.
TGGCGATGAGGGCCAGGATGCCGTAAGGAGCGAACTTCATGACGAAGCCTGTCATGGAGATGAAGAGGTCGGTTCCTTCGTTGATGACGTTTCTCAATCCATCCGTCTTTTGCTTCATGGATAAAAGGCAGACGCCTACGATGATGGAGAAAACAATGACGGGAAGCATGTCGGCAGATGCCATGGCCTGTACGGGATTCGTCGGCACCCACGAGACGATGTTTTCGATGAGGTTGAAGTCTGTTGTTTTTACGTGGACCCCCGAATCCAGAATTCCAAGGACTCTGCTGCCGGGTCGGATGATGAATGCAACGATCATACCGACTGTCGCTGCAAAAAGAGAGGTAGCAGTATAATACAAAAGTGTCATCCCGCCGACGGATCTGAGAGAACGGAGGTCCTCCATTTTTGTGATTCCGTTGACGAGGGTGAAGAAGGTCAAAGGAACGATGAGCATTTTAAGGAGACGGATGAAAATGTCTCCCACGGGTTGGATTACCGCTGATCGAGGGCCGAGGAAGAATCCAAGACCTATCCCGATGACGATGCAAATGCCGATCTGTGTGTGAAGCTGCTGTCTAAACCACCATTTCATACAATACAATCTTGGGTATGTGATTTTCCGTTTATAGGATATATTCTTTTGCTTTATTTTCGATATATTTAGGGTCGATGAAAGGCTCATCCTCCATGTGTTCCCGCATGATTTTTATTCGTTTTTGGAGCAATTCGGCCATGTTGCTGCCGTGGATGAGGGGCGTTTCGCCCATGTCGGTTGTGGCCATGAATTCGATGTCCGTCTTAAGGAGGTCGAGCAGATTCATCGAATTTTTAATTTCTTTTTGCATGGCCTCTTTCAGAAGGCGCTTCATCCTGTTTTTATTCGATGCATTATTGGTCTTCATATACCCGTGTACGCAGGCGATCCAGGCGGCTACATTTCGCTGGGTCATGAACCAGGAGTGGAGCGCTCTCAAGCGGACGAGCTGGTCGTGAATGACATTCGGCTTGCCCAGTTGCTGTGCTTCTTCTTCGATGCGCTCCAGCAGCTGGATTGCTCTTTCGAGGGGAGCCCAGAGGTGCCGATCGATCCGCTCGACATCACGTCTGCACTTTTCGGGAGTCGTCAGCTGGAACAGAACGTCCCTGCTGAGATCCACGTTGTTGGGATTGTGTGGCGTTGTGCACATGAAATCTTCGTAGTATACTCTCTGATCTTGGGGAATGGCCTCGATGTTGGGAACGAGGGGGCGGATCCAGAGGCGGTACCACGTGAATCCTATCGTCGAATACAGGGGCGTGGTGTTGGGGAAGGCTAATACAGCCTCCTCTGTCGATTCCCAGGATTGAACCAAGGTCTTGTAGAATGTATCGCCTGCCCAGGCACGGGCGCGGGCTTCGATTTTTTTATCAATGTTCATGTCGGGGTCGAACTGGAATGCGCGCACGATTTCGTGATTGACGTTGAAGGGGACGAGTTCAGGCGGGCATGTTCCGCCGGAGTGTGCCAGATGCCGCACGCCGTTTTGGCGCATCATTTTCAGCCGTTGGTATGTCAAGCGGGGATACGGGATGCCGAGCAGCGGCGCGAACATGGCGTACGGCCCGACTGAAAAGTAGAAATGGGCCAGGGCGTCTTTGTCCTTCAATGCGCTGGCTTGCGCGATTTCTTTTTTATCAAACTGGTTTTGGTACACGGTTCCGGCGTTGACGGCGTTCTCCGGATACCTGGGATGAG
>JBDRSZ010000243.1:0-2783 GCA_043824415.1 bacterium
AGCGGAAATAAATTTAATTTTGAATCTGGAGCTATAGAAAATCCAATGATTAATAAACACGCTTCTGATATTCTTGAGGGCACATTAAAAGCTTTTGATATAAGACGATTGAAATATTTGAAGCCTAATTATGTTACTCAGAAATAGTTGTTTTAATGCTATTTTATTATTCTATTAAATGATTATAGACAAAATCAAGCCAAGCAGGCGCAAGTGAAGTCGCTAAAGTGGTAGATTGACCAGATGGTGTATCAACTCTACGGCCTGACTAAGGAGTAGATAGCGATTGTGGAGGGGAAAAAATGATTTGGGCGCGAATGTTAGACAGTTTATATGGCATGATTAAATTTTTATTTTTTTGCTTCAATACCTGACATGTCGATGCGAAGCTTTTTAGGACTTAGAAAAAATGGACATCCGTTGTACACGAGAATCCGAAAATGATTGACGAACTGAAGGAATTTTGTGGAGTGATCGGCGTGGTCGGTCATTCAGAGGCTGCGAAGATCGCATATTTGGGTCTGTACGCCCTGCAGCACCGGGGTCAGGAGGGAGCTGGGATCGTCTCCTCGGACGGAGATCGGGTTTATCCCCATTTGGGTCAGGGATTAGTGAACGAGGTTTTCTCCGGCCAGGAAATCATCGATCGTTTGAAGGGGCACATGGCCATCGGGCATAACCGATACTCCACGACCGGGTCGAATGCAAAAGTCAACGTTCAGCCTATCTTAGTCAATTCGAAAGACGGGCCCCTGGCTTTGGGACACAACGGGAATCTGGTCAACTCAAGGATTTTACGAGAGAGGCTACAGAACGAGGGAGCGCTTTTCCAGACGACGGCGGATACGGAGATCATCGTTCATCTCATCGCGCGGTCGAAGGAGCCGGACTTGGTTTCCCGCGTCAAGGATGCGCTGACACAGGTTCGGGGAGCGTATTCCCTCATCATCATGACGAAGGATAAACTGTTAGCAGCGCGAGATCCGAACGGGTTCAGACCATTGGCTTTGGGCGCTCTCGACGGGGGTTACGTTGTGGCATCGGAGACGTGTGCGATGGATCTCGTCGGAGCGGAGTATGTCCGCGAGGTTCAGCCCGGCGAGCTCCTGCTCATCGACGAAGAGGGGATTCGGTCTGAGAAATTCGGGGGTAAGGGTGCCTGCACACATTGTATTTTTGAGTTCATCTATTTCTCCCGTCCTGACAGCCGCATTTTTGTAGAGTATGTAGATAAGACGCGGCGGAAGCTGGGAAGACGACTGGCCAAGGAGCATCCGGCGGATGCGGATATCGTCATCGCTGTGCCGGATTCGAGCAACACGGCGGCTTTGGGCTATTCCAATTGTTCGAAGATCCCGTTCGAATTGGGACTCATCCGGAATCATTACATCGGAAGGACTTTTATACAGCCTCATCAGACGATACGCCACATCAACGTGAAGGTGAAGTTCAATCCGGTTGGCGGCGTTCTGAAAGGGAAGAGAGTTGTGGTCGTGGAGGATTCGATTGTCCGTGGGACGACGCTCAAAATTCTGACCCAGCTTATCCGAAAAGCGGGAGCGAAAGAAGTGCATGTCCGCGTGAGCTCTCCTCCGATTCGTCACCCCTGCTACTACGGAATGGATTTTCCGACGAAGGAGGAGCTGATCGCATCCTCGATGTCCGTGGAGGAGATTCGGGAACATCTTGGCGTGGAGAGTCTCGGATACCTCTCGATGGAGGGGCTTCTGAGCGCGGTCCCGCTGCAGGGCCGGGGATACTGCACTGCATGCTTTGACGGGTCGTATCCCGTGGTTATTGAGGAGGATTTCTCAAAAGATCAGTACGACCGATCGTTTCAGGAGGATGTGTGCGCTTGAAGAAGGGCATTGAAATTCTCGATTATTTCTTTCTCCTTCGGCCGACGCTGTTCTATCCGATCTGGACGTTCTTCTTGGCGGGATGCTGGGGCGGGATGAAGTTTGGGGTAGGGGCCAGCGTTTTTGCGCATCCTGCAGGACCGGTCTGGGTCGCATTGGGTCTGTCGCTCGTCATGGGGAGCGTCTTCATTCTGAATCAGATTCAAGACGCAGAAACGGACAGGGTGAACGGCAAACTATTTCTGATCGCGAACGGGATTGTCTCTCTGAAAGAAGCTTACACGGAGGCGATTCTGCTCGGCGTCTGCGGACTGGGAATCAGCTTCTGGATCGATATTCGGGTTGGCCTGTGTCTGCTCGTTCTGCTTGTCCTTTCAGGATGGTTGTACAACTACCCTCCGGCCGAATGGAAGGACCGGCCCGTCATGGGTATCGTGACGAACGCGGTCGGAGGTCTCATCATTTACTGTCTGGGATGGATGACGGGCGGGGGAGCTGGAATCGTGCCGTTGCGCGCGGCGGCCTATACGCTGGCCGGCGCCGCGGTCTTTTTAAATACGACACTTCCCGACATCGAGGGGGACGAAAAGACGGGTAAGATCACTTTCGGCGTCCGATACGGAATTGAGAGGACAGCGATCTGGGCGCTCATTTTGGAGACGATTACCGTGGGTCTGGCGCTCCTGTTTCGAGATTGGCTTCTTTTCATACCGGGATTTCTGGTTTTTCCTTTCTTTATATTGGGAGCCATGAAGCGCACGATGGCCGAAGTCCTGTGGGCGACGAAATTTTCTGTGCTGGCTCTGGCGGCTGCCGTGTGCATTTTTTTCCCGTGGTATCTTTTGCCCGTGTTTTTCGTGTTTTTCTTCTCGAAGTGGTATTACAAGAAGCGTTTTAATTTCGATTATCCGAGTTTCAAGAGTT
>JBDRSZ010000244.1:0-12405 GCA_043824415.1 bacterium
TATTATTCAACTTTAAATGAAATAAGACACCCCCCTTAATCCCCCCTCGAGGGGGGATTAAGGGGGGCGTAAACAACTCAATTGAATACCTTCTCCATCAATCCCACGATGCCCAGGGCATATTTAACCTCTGACAAAGGAATCCCCTTTTCTTTTGCGATCTTCGTGAACCGACCATCTTTGTTGCTGTCCACGACGACAATAAGGTAATCAGAAAACGGAGCCACCGCATCGATCATCCTCTCGTTATCGCTTCCCGCCGCTCCGCGTTTCGACTCGCCGCCTGCATGCACGGCAATGATAAAAATTTTATTCTTCTTACAGTAATCGATCAGTTCCTTCAGTCGCTTCAGCTCATCCTCGATGGTCAGACCGGAGGCGCCCATTCCCTTCAAGCTGGCGCCGACAGCAAAAACGATCGTCTTATACGGCGTCCCCTCCTTGTACGTATCCACATCCGTCAATATCTCCACGTGAAATCCCTCTCCCGATTCCCTGCCGCCCAGACCTACGCCGTCCTTCATCATCGCTACTGTCGGAACGTCGCAGTAGTCGTACCCCACGCCGGCCTGTTCCATGATGACGTTCAGGGTGTTCACGTCCGCACTCTGACCTGCCGAAGTCGTCAGGACCGGAAGCTTCGCCTTCGGAACGTCGTCCTGTGCAACACCCATCGATACGAAGCCGATGAGAAGCGCACACACAAATAAGGATATGACTGTTCGTCTCATTTTAAATCCTCCGTCGGAAATGTTAACGCCTTCCCCTCGCGGGTGCTGGCTTTAAACCGTTGTGCTTCTGGAGTGCCCGGAGATACTCTTCCGAATATTCCATCGGTCTCACTGTCCGTTCTTTAGCATCGTATATGCTAAGATGATTGTATTTGACGAGCAGATCGTCTCCCAATTTCCACCAGGCATTGACCACGGTGTTGGCATTGTCATTACAGTAATTGGTGAGATATTCTTTTGCTTTCTCTGGGGATTCTTTATAGATCTTCTGAGTTGCTGCATCGATATCCTGGGTCCGTTCGACAGCGGCCAATTCCCATCTCGTTTGGGCCTCCCTGACATCCTGGATGGCATATGAATAAGCGACATACGTATGGAAATCGACATAGTCGAAAGCCCAACGGGCTACACGCCGGTCGAATTCCCAATGATCTCCGAACTGATACGATGGAGGCAGCTCAGTCGTCCCCTGGTAAAAAGGCACGAAACAAGTGGTGTTGAGCGAGCCGAGGCTGAGCCAGAGAATGCCGCCGATGGGATTGGGAAGCCAATCCCTGACCTGAATGACCGTCGTATACTCCGACCGGTTCATGCCGATGCTGCGGGGCAATGTATAGCGCTGGTCGTCCAAAGTAAATCCGCGAGGAAGATAGTTGGGATTATCGAAAGGTCCTCCCTGGATTCCCCGGGCCGTGTAGAAAGGCGTATCCTCATAATTGTCGCGCAGAATGCGGAATACGTCCGTGACTGATAATTTTTTATCGGGTTTCACGGAGAAGGGGAAATCCATGTTGGGCGTATCCGGACTGAACTTTTGTGACGGCGCGATGAGGTCGAGAAACCGCCACAGCCGGGCGCGGGAACCAAACGAAGCAGAGGCACTGGTTTCACTGGGTGAATACGCTCTTTTCCAATTGAAGGGCTTCCCACCTTTTGGATCATATAGCCCCATTTCTTCGGCGCAGGAAACGACATTCTCCGACGCCATAAAATAGTCTTTGTTCTTCAGGTCGATTTCACCGATGCGGGATTCGTTTGGACAAGTACTGACATGGTCATCGGGCACTCTTTGAGCGCACCAGACGGCGCCCGGCTTCCCGGACTCCGGTGTCCATAGCGGACCCACGGGCATGATCTCAAAGATCCAGACTTCGTTCGGATCGGAGACGGCCAGCATCTCTCCGCTGTCGGTATGGCCGTAGCCGTACTTCGTTGCCAGGTCACCCATGATACGAATCGCATCCCGAGCCGTCTTCGCCCGTTCCATCGCAATCATCGTTAAATTGGTGATGTCGAATTTGGCTGCCGGTGTCGGATTCCGTAACTGATTGACACATCCAATGGTGGATTCACCGAAGGCCACCTGGTTGTCGTTCAGATATCCGAACATACCGTGAAAGTATCCAAAAGTATGGGGTACTTCGTCGATCTCCAATCCATTGAATTTGTGTTCATAGTTATCCCAATGACGCCCCATACTCGGAGGTGTCGTTTGAAACTGATTGATCCAGTAGATCTTTCTCTTTGAGCCGGGTTTATGGTCCGCCGATGGAACATAACGCCAACTCCAGTCACACTGCCCACAGTCGTCAGTATGCGTGGTAATGATGGACCCATCCGTAGAGGCTTTTTTTGCGACAATCACGACGGTGCAGGCATCCAAAGCCAAATCGTCCGAACCGTTGCAGCCGCATTCTTGCGAAAAAAATGGTGGTGCGCTGAAAAAACTGAATACGATCAAAAAGATGATACACATGAAGTAAGTCGCTCTGGTCTTCATTTTTCCCTCCTGTTCAAGATTAGATACAATAGATAACCACGATAAGGATGTGTACTCAATTCTACAAAAATGCAAGGTAAATGTCAAGGTAAAAAGAGCAGAATATTGGGAAATGGAACCGACATATTACTCCCTTGAAGACTTGAAGGTGTTTGGGAAAGTAAATATAGAGGTACCGAGGGAATGGGATGCAATATGGGGAAGGGGCAGGGTGTCCCCAGGCGTCGCTGTAACCTCAGTCTGTCAATGATCAAACAAACCCTTCCACAGTCCGGTGAAAAAAGACCGCACATTCACGCCGAGGTTGCGATGGTTGTACCCTCCTTCCTGCACGACGAGTGTCGGTAATTTTATCTGGCCGATGAGGAAACCGTTCGCTTCGAAATCTTTGGCCGTCAGGTTCCACGAACCCGTCGGATCACCCTTCGCTGTGTCCAAGCCTAAACAAACAACAAGAAATCCAGGCGAGAAACGCTGGATCTTCGCCAGTGCCTTCTTTAAAACCTCCCGGTAATGATGTCCATCGGTATTCTCCGCCAGTGGGAAATTGAGATTGAATCCCTCTCCTCCCCCCACTCCCACAGAATCCTTGAATCCACTGAAATAAGGGTAAGCAAATCGCGGATGACCGTGGATGGAGACCGTGAAAACATCCGACCTGTCGTAAAAGATGTCCTCCTGGCCGTTCCCATGATGGTAGTCGATGTCCAAGATGGCAATCCTCTCCGTGCTGCTCAGGTAATGAGCGGCAATGGCCGCAGAGTTGAAATAACAGAATCCGCCGAATGCACTCTTCTCAGCATGATGACCGGGCGGTCTCACGAGCGCATAAGCAAGGCGCATTCCGGACAAGAGAGCGTCAGCACCCGTCAAGGCGCAGTCCACCGCACGACGAGCGGCTAAAAATGCATCTCGGTTTAAAGGCGTAAACGTGTCGATGCAGTAATACCCCGCCCGCACGGGCAGCTCCACAGGCGGCCTCGCCTGGTTCCGAATGGGAAATACGTAAGGATACAACGACTTCCCCTGTTCGATCTTCTCGCAGACAGCCTTGAAATAGTCCACGTACGCAGACGCATGCACGGCGCGGATGTGACGCTCGGAATAACGCTTCACCGGAAGGTGTTCGAAAAGCTGCGTCCCCTCGATACCGTTTAATATCGTCTGGATGCGAACAGGCGACTCCACATATCCGCGCTCCCTCACATGATGCATCTCGTGCCGGTCACTCACAACGAGAGAAATTTTCCGGTCGCGGGGCACGTATGCCGCCACGGCCACCGAGTGGACACTCTTCTTCACGTACTTCGGTTGACGAACGATGACAGGATCGTCCCGAAACGAGTCGACTACCATACTGATGTAGACTGCCGGACAGAGGTTCTTGTACTTTCCTTCCAAGATGGCACGGACGATTCTCTGTGCGTGTTCGCGCGGCAATCCGGCTTCTCGACCCAAGGCATCGTACACCAAGTACGGCGGATTGTCGTCCTCAGGTTTCAAGGGCGTTTCGTATGCGGTGTTCGCGATCGGCCGAGCGCCGTACCGCTCGTAAAACCGGAGACGGGCACTATTCGCCTTTAACGTATTGGGATCGCGGCAGAGCAGGGGATCGTCCGGAAGGCATTCGAAGAAAAGTCCGATGCTGTTAAAAGCCGTGACCTCCTGCCTTACCCTCTCGTACAACGCGCCCCCGATTCCACGGCCTGTCATCCGCTTGGCTGCGGAGATGAAATCCAAAAAACAAAACCGTAAATCGGGCTCGTGGAGTACGAACGCAAATCCCTCCACCCGCCCTTTTACATCGTCGGCCACAAACAGAATCGACCGAAAGCCGTGCTCGCGAGGATTGCTGAGTTTGATCGGGAGTGCAGCAATTTCATCCTCACCCAGCATGGGAAACTGAGCCCGCAAAATCTCCTGGACTTGAGTGATGACCATCCGGTCAATGGGGATGGTATCGTCGTATATGCGACGGATTCGAAACATCAATACAACCCTCTACAGAACCGCTTCTGCTTCCACCGGTACAAACGGAGCTGCATGTCTTCGCACCGATTTGCGTCTCCTTTCAACCTGACGATAGCGGTATATTTTTCCCTCATAGTTACGGAGGACGACTTCTTCATCGTTCATCTTTAACACATACTGGGGAAGAATCGGAATCTTGCCCCCTCCTCCGGGCGAATCGATGACGAAATACGGAACCGCCATTCCGGATGTCCATCCGCGAAGCGACTGCATGATCTCCAATCCTTTGCGAAGAGTCGTCCTAAAATGTTCCGTCCCGAAAACCATATCCGCCTGATAGATGTAATACGGCCTCACCCTAGCTCTGAGAAGTCTATGCATTAACATCTTCATTACGGCAGCGTTGTCGTTCACACCGCGGAGGAGGACCGTCTGATTCCCCAGCGGAATCCCCGCATCCGCCAACTGTGCGAGAGCACGAACCGCCTCATAAGTCAACTCGTCGGGATGATTGAAATGGACATTCATGAAGAGCGGATGATACTTTCGGAGCATGGATGTCAACGCAGGCGTAATCCTTTGCGGAAAAAAACACGGTACGCGCGATCCGATGCGCAGAATCTCAACGTGAGGAATGTGTCGAAGCTTCTGAAGCACATACTCGAGCCTCGCATCATCAAGAATGAGGGGATCGCCCCCGGATAGAATCACGTCACGGATTTCAGAATGATCCTGAATGTACCGGATTCCCTCATCGATGTACTTCATGCTGATTTTTGACCCATCGCCCACTTTCCTCTTCCGCGTGCAGAATCGACAGTATCCGGCGCACTCCGGTGAGATGAGGAACAAACAACGATCAGGATAGCGGTGCACCACGTTATGGACAGGAGAATTGCTGTCTTCAGACAGGGGATCCTCGTAGAGCATGTGATCCTCCGCCAGTTCCCGGGGATCCGGGATCACCTGTTTGTACAACGCATCGTGTTTCTCTTTGATAAGTGACATATAATACCGTGTAACCTTGAACGGAAATTCGTTTGAAATGAATTGAATATCCCTCAGAGCGACCCCGAATTTTTGCGCGATTTCCTCCGCATCGACTAGATCCTCTCTGAGCGTGCGTTGCCAGTCGTCCATTGTCTTACTCCTCTTTGCTTTTTAAGCGTTTCACATACGTCAACCGGTCATCGCCCGGCCGATAAAAATCTTTGATCCTCGATTCCAATGTATAGCCGCTCCGAGTATAGAACTGCTGAGTTGGCTCATATTTCTTCTGCGATGAGGTCTCTATCAGAATCAAGCGACCGCCTTGATTTCGGATTTCATCCTCCGCAAATCGAAGGAGTGCCGTGCCCATTCCTTTTGCCTGAAATACCGGAGACACAGCAATCCAGTAAAGATCGAACGACCCTTGAGTGGCGGGCGTGGGTCCAAAGCACACATATCCCGCCACGATACCAGTGCGACTTTCTACAACGAATAGATGATAATCTTCCTGATCCTTCTCTTGTAAATAAATGTCAACGAGTTCTAAAGCGACATCAATCTCCGCCTTCGTAAACATCTTGGTTTCGCCCAGAATCTTGAAGATGCTCACTCGATCCTCAGGAGACATGGGCCGTATCCTATACATACCCTCTCCTTCCTAACGCCTCATCAATAATGGTTTGAATAAAATGTGAATACTCCAATCCATCGGCTTTTATTGCCCGTGCAAAACCCGCATCCCGTGAAATATCCGGATTCGGATTGAATTCAAGAATAAAAATCCTGCCTTCGGTATCCATGCGCGTATCCACGCGTCCGTAATCGCGTCCGCGCAAGAGTCTGTACACCTGCACAGCCACGTCTTCCAACCGGTTCTTTAAATTCTCATCCACACGGGCAGGACAAACGGGCGGTGTCTTCTGGTACATCGGATGATTCTCGATCCATTTGGCCTCATAACTCGTGATGGGATGACAACCTTCCTCAATCATTGAAAAATCGATTTCTGAAATAGCCAGCACTCTCGGATGGCTGTTCCCCATGAGGCTGATGTTAAATTCCCTTCCCGCAATGAATTCTTCCACCAGGACAGGCTGTCTGTATTTTTGTAGTAGTTTTTTAACTACTCCACGCAGACCCTCAATCGAATCAACCACGGAATCCTGCGTGATACCCAGGCTCGCATCCTCCCGCGACGGTTTGGCAATCACCGGGAATGACAGAGATGTATCCGCGGGAATGTCCGAGAAAACCTGGTATGCCGGCGTTTGAATTCTTTTTGCTTCTAAAAGCCGTTTGACCAGAACTTTGTCCTGAGAAAGACCCAGTGTCAACGGCGAATTCCCCGTATACGATATGTCTAGAAGCTCCCATAACCCGGCCATGTGCATCTCGAGTGTGGCCCTTCCCCGATACCCCTCGCACAGGTTGAAAATGAGATCGGGTTTCAGAGAGTGAATGTCTTTTAGACATTCCTCGATATCTTTAATCGCCATCATGATAGGTTCGTGACCAATCTCTGAAACCGCCTGAAACACGGCTGAAGCTTCTTCCTCAACAGCAGCCTCGGAAATCAGATCCAACCGATCCGTCTTCTCGGATTCCGGCTTATTGTAAGCGACAAGTATTCGCAATCTCTTCACAGACCGTCTCATGAATCAGCCCTAATCTCGCAGAGGCGATTGAGACCACGCGTCCCAGCATCTCTGCGTAACCGTAACCTGAAGTCCGGGCAGCCTTGGGAAAACACGAATTGTCCTCGGGATTGGGCAGTATCCCCGGAAGAGGATTCACTTCGAGTACATGCGGCACGCCTCTGCCGTCCAGCCGAACATCGATTCGGCACCAGTCCCGGATACCCAAAATACGGAACGTTCTCATGGCCAAATCTTCCAATTCAACCCGGAGTTTCGGTGGGATGCGCGCCGGACATTCGAAAATTCGAAGCGGTTTCTCTGGTGTATCCCAGATCCACTTGGCTTCGTACGAGTAAATCGGCATCGCACCATCGGGCAGTTCGTCATAAGCAATGGCGACAATGGGAAGAACTTCCAAACCTTTCTCGTTCCCCCAAACAGCGATCGTGAATTCATCCCCTTCCAAGAACTGTTCTATCAGGATGGGCTGTTCGTAACGTGCCAATTTATACGTGATCCTTTCTTCAGCTTCTTTCACATTTTTCACCACCGAGTCGTTGAAAATCCCTTTGCTGCTCCCCTCGGCCACAGGTTTGACGATAGCCGGAAAAGAAAATCCATTAACATTAACCGGCTCGCCCGGATAATACACGCGGAAGAGGGCATTGGGAATGCCGTGGTAAGTCAGGATCTCTTTTGTCCGCGCTTTGTTCAGACACACAGCCAGCGTGAGGGGGTCGGAACCCGTGTATGCTAATCCCAACTTTTCACAGACCATTGGGATGTACGATTCTCTGAAATCCCCGAAAAGGCCTTCCGCAACGTTGAACACCAACTCGGGATCGTACGAAGTCAGTGCAGGACCGACATCATCATCAGCCTCGAATCCCTGAACCTCGTGTCCAAAGTTTCTGAGGCTGTCACGGATGGCCCCGATCGTTTCCGGACTGTCTCCCTCAGCAAAAAAATCCACAGGGATATCTCCATTCTCCTCCTGCCGTCGATACCGCCGGCTGTACTCTTTCTGCAATCCTTCTTTGCTGCTGTATGTTAATGCAATCTTCATGATCACTCCTCATCCACTCCCAAACGATATCCATTTTGGATAAAAAAATACCCGTTGGTCCAAAAAAAGCAGCGCATTAAGACTTCGCTTAAAACCCGCTCTGCTCTCCGGTCATACGAGTACTGCCTATAATAGTAAAGGGGCTTTTCATCCAGCCCCTCGAAAACGATTCCTCGTTCCACGCAATCGACGGAATTATATGTTTTAGTGTTCTCCAGTGATTTTTCCGTGCACCGTTCGCACGGACGATGTATTAGACTCTCCTCCATCTCCGATGTTACCCAAATTCTTTCACTGCTATAAGTGAATTTTGCATGTTCATACAATCCCTTAATAAACAGTTTCGCTCAGCGATAACGGTTTTTAGCATCCGATTCCTCATCATTCATATCCTCTATATACCTTCGACGATACACGCGCTGCTGTCGTTTTTCCTCTTGCCATTCCTGTTCGTTTCTTTCCCTGCCCCTCTTTCTTCTCTCTCTCCGATATTCCTTATCGTTCTCTTTATCCTGAATGAAAAACGATGATCTTTCAGGAATCATCGGGCCTTTCATGAATCCTTCCTATCCTTTATTATACATCCATGACACCACAGACTGACCGTACAATTCGCAATGAACATAGTTACTTTAACAAGTAAAAAATGTTCCGCTCTCCTCATAATAATTATCAGTATAATAATACATCCTCTTAGTACACCGTCGGGAGCAAGTCTCTTGAATGGATCTGACTCGTCCGCTTCCGGCGAATTCAATAAAATTCTTCCAGTTCTTCATCATAGATGTTTATTGACCTTTCCCCCGTCTGGTCAACATTTAAATCCAATCCCTCTTCTTGGGCTTTACAACTTATACAAAGTCTTGCATGCGGCAATGCTTCCAGTCTATCCTTACTAATCGGCAGTCCGCAGTTTTCACATAAACCGTATATATCCTCTTCTATTCTTTCCAATGCCATATCGATATGATATAATAAGCGACTATCTCTTTGGGCATACAAAAAATTCTGCTCCTGGGTAATGCTATCAGTTCCCTGATCTGCAAGATGGAATCCATAAGCCGAACTGTCTCCATCCTCTTCTTTTAATGTGGATTCTGATTCTTCATTCTTGATTGCCGACATTTCATTCAGCAACTCTTTCCTTCTTTCAAGCAACAACTTCTTAAAATGGCGCAACTCCGATTCCTTCATCGACTCGAGTCCTCCTCATGACATAACACGAAGAAATCACCTATCTGCTCAAAGAATATCCACATCCGGAAGACGATACTGATCAATCTTGATAACGGGGTCGCCCAGAACGTTTTCGCTGACGATTGTACCCTCAACCATCACATCGCTAAATACAAAATTAAAAAGTTCTTTCCCTTTTTGTCCACTCGAAACGATGTATCTATCGAATGTCTCTGTTTCAATACAGATCTCAATGGGCCTTCCATGCCGATTTACATCCGTCGGAAGTATACGTCCTGTGATTTTTACACGTTCCGAACCGTAAATCGCTTTATGTTTTTTCACAATCAATTCTTATTCATTCCAAATAAACGATCAACCTTAAGGAATTCGACCTCATATTTTTAAAAGATAAATCGATCCTCTTCATAATTGAAGAACTACTTTTGCAATTTATATGCCAGAATACATAACTCAATAATTCTTATTACGATATCTGCAATCGATCAATCTAAAAATAGGAACTTGAAGTTCCTAAAAATATTAAAAACGACAACAGCCGACGATTCGAAGTCTTTACACGAATGACATCTGGGGGTATAAAGCAACTTAGATAATTATGAATGATAAAGATAAGAGTGGTAGGCGATAGAAGAAAAGAAAATATTTTTAAAATTATATCGGAACTTAAAGGTCCGATTCTTCGGATATCCTATCCTGTTTTTTAAAATCTTCCTTATGAATACCGTATTTTTTCATCAACTTATGGAGTTGTCTTGGACCAACGCCTGCCTCAACAGCCGTACGATTGACCTTTCCTTTGTTTTTCATCAAGAGTTCCATCAGGTATTCCTTTTCGAACGACTCTATGGCATTTTGCCTTGCCTTCTCTAAGGGGATTGAAACATCGATATAATGTGGTTCGACACGTATCCCATCCACAAATAATTCCTTTGGAAAACTCTGAGGAGTCAATACTGAGGAAGTTTCGATGATATAAGCGCGTTCAATCAGGTTTTCCAATTCTCGAATGTTCCCTGGCCAGTCGTAAACTTGTAAAGCCTCTATGACGACAGAATCAACATCTATAATGTGCTTCAGCGAGAATCGATTAAGCCTCTCCAGAAAGATTTCAACGAGAAGAGGGATATCTTCTTTCCTCTCTCTGAGGGGAGGGACTTCAATCGGAAAAACATGCAATCTGTAGTACAAATCAGTCCGAAAAGAGCCTTCTTCGCACATCTTTTTCAAGTCAGCATTCGTGGCCAAAATGATCCGGACATCCGCCCTCAGCGTCGCTTCGCCGCCGACGCGTTGAAACGTCTTGTCCTGCAAAATCTGGAGTAGTTTGATCTGCATGGAGGCAGAGATCGTACCGATTTCATCCAAGAAAATCGTACCTCCATGGGCGATCTCGAACTTTCCCAATTTACGCCGATCCGCTCCTGTGAAAGCGCCCTTCTCATGACCGAACAATTCACTCTCTAAAAGCGTGTCCGGAATGGCTCCGCAATGCACCTGAATGAATTGCTTCTCGCTTCTCCTGCTGTGGCGGTGAATGAGTGTGGCGATCATTCCCTTGCCAGTCCCCGTTTCTCCTGTCAGAAGAACAGTACTGTCCGTGGGGGCGACTGAACGAACCTCATCGAAAACAGCCCTCACCAGCGGACTCTTCGTGCGCAGCACTGAGAACGACTCTCTCCGCCAGAACTGATTCCGGAGATACTTCAACTCGGAATAAAGCTGTTGATCCCTGTGAATACTCTCAATAATATAATTTACTTCAAGGGAATCTATTGGGTAAGCCAAAAAGTTGCTCGCACCGGCTTTAACGGCGTTCACTGCCTGCCGAATTGCGTTCGGAGACGTCATTACGATAATTTCAGCCTCTGGAAAAATAGACCAGAAGGGTTGGAGTTGTTTCTTATACTCATTCTCACCAGCGGTATCCCGTATTAAATCCACATCGATGAACAGAAATTCATACCGCTTTAAAGAAAGCATTTCCAAACACGTTACTCTGTTCGACGCTGTCTCAACCTGGAATCCGGTATCAAAGCATTTACGGATGGTTTCACACGCGTCTTGATTTTTAGTAGCGACAAGAATGTACTTCATTGCATTGTTTATAGATTGTTTCCTGATCAACACAGCACATGAAAATATCCCGCAAATGTAACGAATGAAAAATAAAATATCAATAAAAATTATTTGCGGAGTTGGAAAACGGAACCGACATCGTACCCCCCTAGTAGAGTTGAAAGTATTTGGGAAAGCAGATATCAAGGGGCTGAGGCAACATTGGGAGGGGACGGGGGGTGTCCTCGGGAGTCACGGCCCCGCTCACCATCAAATATCCTTTTGGATTTTCTCCTGTCTGTTGTATATTCAAAGAAACTTCAGAAGAAGGAGCGGGGAATGTGCTTTAT
Organism: bacterium; assembly: GCA_043824415.1. GTDB lineage: Bacteria > Zhuqueibacterota > QNDG01 > QNDG01 > DSAB01 > JBDRSZ01. The sequence goes on from JBDRSZ010000244.1 coordinate 11,781, forward strand.
TATATGCTGTTAGTGACAGATAAAATGATCGTACTTGTGTACCCAATGACAACAGTAATTTGTTTCATTAGTACTCACTTATTTCAATTCATCTGGTTTAAATTCTTCAATAATCTTTATATCCACCCAGTAAAAATCGCTGCCATTAGAAACTCTCAGAAAAAATAAATATTTGCCGTCTGGAGTGATAGAGGGGAATCTTTCATGACCGCTAAGGTTGATTTTTGGACCGAGATTGACAGGCTCAGACCAAGATCCATCCTTCAGATTAAAGCAGATATAAAGATCGGCGCCTCCATAACCTCCACCGCCTCCAAATGATTCCATGATTATATAACTCTCATCAGAAGCGATAAACAGAGCCAAAATTCTCGCACCAGTATTTAACTTAATATCAAGCTTTACAGGCGTCTGAAAAATAGGTAGCGTACCACATTTGTGTTGCTAATTGGTCATTTTTTTCATGGAATAATTATTTGAAATTCTTATTATTAGAATGTACATTTTTTAACGCTATAGTATGGTACCAGACTATAAAGGATTTCTACCATGATAAAAAAGACGTTGTCCCTTCTGTGGAAGGCTCCGAACCAAACGATTTGGCACCTACACACGTACGAGAAAA
>JBDRSZ010000245.1:0-5498 GCA_043824415.1 bacterium
AGAGACAATTGCCCATATTAATGATGGGTACGGACGATAAAACGCCGATGACACATCCGCCTATGAGGGCTGGGACCAGTTTGCTGGGTGTTCGTTCCATGTCTATTCCTCATGCTATTGAAGGATCAAAGAGTATCCTCACATTTCATGAAAGTGTGCTTTATCCGTTTGGGATACGGCTTCAGATGCTTTATGGCTTGACGGTTCGCAAGATCGAATACAGCCGGCAGAACGTAAAAGGCTGTCACATTGCCCGCACCAAATCCGGTCAGGAAACGGCACAGATTGTTAGGATGAATGATTCGACAGAGTGAGAACAAAACTTCGACTGCGATGGGAAGTATGCCGACAAGCAGAATCCATTGTGGCGGGAGCGTACTTTTTCCGAAATCTCTGAAGCAGGGATACAACATCACACCGAATAAAAATCCGATGTAAATTCCCGTGCAGCGGCTGCAAACCGCTAAGGTGTGGCCTACGATATGGAATGACCGATCCGGAATCTGATGGCATACGGGAGAAAAAAAGAGCGTAATGAATCCGGATGCTTTTCTGGACAATGCGTTACCTTCAGCCAAGAATGGGATACTGAAGATCGAAGCGCACCAGACGAGGGAAAATAGGAGAACCACGACATAAACGATACGGTTCCTGCCGGATTCGACCTTTTGCAGCGTGCTTTCTATTGTTTTCGTCATCATAGCTTTGATAAATATGATAACATTATTTGGAAAAGTCAACTTCTTTTTAGGCGCCTGTGTTGGGGGAATGGCTGCGATTGATTTCTGATGCGGAAGAGATGGATTTTAAACGAGCACTCGGGATTGTTTTAAATGATGGGAATCCCGTTCTAAACAAAAGACCTGGACCAGTAAGCCCAGGGGCTGTCGTCAGTGGGAAGGGCGGGTCGTTTTTATTCTACGTGGGGGATCAATTCGACGACGGTCGCGCCCCATCCGCCCGAGTCGGGGGGTGCGTCGTGAAAATCGCGGACGGACGGATGGGTTTTAAGCACTTTACGGACTTCGTATTTCAGCCTGCTCTTTCCCTTGCCGTGGATGATGCGACCTGTCGTCAGGCCCAAATCCAGAGCGTTCCTGACGAAGGCCTGAATGATTTCACCTACTTGTTCCGGGAAAAATCCGTGAAGGTCGAGGGTGTCGGTGACGACAACAGCTTCGGGAATACCTTTAGAAGGAATGCTGGTGCTTTTCTTCGCCATTGAATGACGTTAGTTTCTATTCCGTATCGTCAGCTGCACAGTTGTGTTGGCTGTCTGGTCATCGATCGTAAAGGGTATATTCGTGCCGTCTTGAATGTTGAACGGATTCGGACGATTTTGTTCCAGTTTTGTCAAGGGTTGGAGTCCCTCGTTGATGAGTTCATCTCGGTTAGATACACCTGTGCCGCCTTCTTTCGCAGTCATTTCGATTTGATACGTGAAGTCTCTTGAATATAGTCTGGCGTAGTAAGTGCCCACGGGGACGAACTGATCGTTCTCGTCCGTCCCATCCCAGAAGAGGATGTATTCTCCGGACGGAAGGATGCCTTCGACGAGGGTCTTGACGATGGCATCCTTTTCTTGTTCCGAAAGCGGCTGGCGGCATCCGATGATGATGAGGAACCATAGGAGACATGACAGGAGAAGACGATTGAAGCGCGCGTTGTTGACAGCCGTTTTCACTGTTTTGAATCCATCCACTGATCGATCCAGTTCAGGACCGTGGTCCACCAGATTCGAGCATTCTGAGGTTTGAGTACGAAGTGTCCCTCGTCATGAAAGTAGAGGAGTTTGGAAGGGACGTTCTGCCGCTGGAGTGCGTTGAACATTTGAAGACCCTGATCTACTGTCACTCTGAAGTCCTGCTCTCCGTGGATGACGAGTGTCGGAGTAGCAAAGTTTTTTGCGTATCGAAGAGGAGACCATCTCTCGTATAGCCTGTTGTTCTCATAAGGGGAGCCTTCAAACTCCCATTCCGGGAACCAGAGCTCCTCCGTTGTACCGTAGAATGATGCAAGGTCGGCAATTCCGTCGTGGGAGATGAGACAATTGAAACGGTCCGTATGGCCTGCGATCCAGTTGACCATGTATCCGCCGAACGAAGCTCCGGCAGCCGCAAGCTTCTGGGGATTGATGAATGTGTATTTCTTGAGGACGTAGTCTATACCCGACATCAGGTCTCTGTACGGGCTTCCTCCCCAATTTTTTGTAACTCCAAGGCAGAAGTCCTGTCCGTAACCCTTTGATCCCCTACAGTTGATCAAAATGACGATGTAGCCCCTGGATGCAAAGAGCTGTGCATTCCACCGATAATGGAATTCGTCTTGCCATGCTCCCTGCGGACCCCCGTGGATGAGTAGTACGGCCGGATACTTTTTTACAGGATCGAAGAATGGGGGTTTCAGCAGGAATCCGTGCACGAGTTTATTGTCAAAACTCGGGAACCAGAATTCTTCGAGGAAGTTCATTTCCAATTGATTCAGACGCATCTGGTTCACGAACGTGAGTTGGTAGATGTCTTCGCCTTTTTTATCACAACTGAAAATTTCGTGCGGGAGATCGATGCGGGACCTTCGAAAGTACAGACGGTTTTCATCGAGTGCGATGTGGAGATTGGTGTTGCATCCATCGTGGATGAGTCCTTTGATTTTGCTGTTTTTAATTTCGATGGAGAATATGACGATTCTGCCCTGATCCGCAGCACTGAAATAGATTTTTTCGGAGGACGGCTCCCAGACGATTTCTCCGACATCGAGGTCGAACTCGTTTGTCAGGTTGCTCATGGTCTTCTTTTTCCTGTCGTACAGCATGAGATCGTATTGATCCGCTTCAAAACCGGGTCTTCGCATGGCCCGGTAGGCGATGTATTTTCCATCGGGAGAATAAACAGGTTGGTTGTCGTTGGCGGGATTGGAGGTAATGCTGTGGATCGTACCGCCTCCCGATGGGATGACGAAAATGTCGTTGTTGGTGGAGAGTGCACGTAAGGAGTCAGTGTTCCGCACGAAGGCGATTTCTTTGCCGTCAGGGGAAAAAACGAAGTCTCGATGGCTGCCGAGGCTGACGGGGGGTGTATCGAAATCTCCGGGCGTGATGTCCCATGGATCTCCTCCGGTGGCGTGCATGACGTAGAGATGGCTTCGTTTACCGTCGCGCCACTCATTCCAGTGGCGGTAGAAAAGCCCGTCGATGATTCGAAAGGTTCCTTGATTCTCTCTCATTTTATGAGCGATCTGGGCGCTCGAGTCCAAGGACGCGGCCTGAGGGTAGACTTCTGTCGCAAAGGCGAAATATTTACCGTCGGGAGACCAGATAAAATCCTTCACACCCGTCGGAATGTCGGATATTTTTTGCGCCTCACCGCCGTCCGAGGGGATAGCATAGATCTGCGGACTTCCTTCTCGCGTGGAGATGAAGGCGAGCAGGGAACCGTCCGGACTCCAACAGGGATTGCCGTCGTATGCGGGATGGGTTGTTAACTGGCGGGAGGAGCCTCCCATACTGTTCATGAGAAAAATGTCGGTGTTTTGGGCGTTCGTTTCTAAGTTGTATTGTGTGATCGTATACGCAATCCGGCGCCCGTCCGGAGAGAGAGTAAAGCTCCCTATCCGTTTCATGGTCCACAGGTCTTCGAACGTGATGGCTCTCTTCTGTGGATAGATAGGAATAGATGATAGAATAGAAAGGAGAATACAATGACCAATTCGCCCCATACGATTCTCCATGTTGTTAGTATTTTACCGCCAGTGGCCTTTCACCCAAACCCATCCTCTGCCTTTTCTCGTCCAGTGGCCCGGTATCCAAGTCTTGTCCGGTTTTTGTTTAGCCCAGTGACCCGGTACCCAGACGTATTCTCTGGCCGAAGGACTCCATTTCCAATGGCCGCTGATCCAGACTGCTCCCTTGAAGGGTTGTGCCGGCCTGACCTCTGTCCGGACCGGGGGAGGCTGCCTCACGATGACTGCGGGTCCGCATCCGATGAGGAAGATATAGGAAATGGATGATAATAAGAGTATCGGAATAATCTTCTTTAGTCGAAACATTTTACCTCCTTATCTTATTTTAATCCTTCATCGGTAAAACGTCGTGCACAATGTATCCAAACAATCTTTATCACTTTAAAAACCTGCGTTTAACTTCGTCGTGGGGGACGACACGTCCTTCATTAGCAGCTTGTATTCCTTGTGAAATCTTCATACGAACATACAGTTCATACATCGCATCTGTATAGGATGCTGAGGGAGATAGATGATCAGCAATTTCTTTTAATCTGATTTAATATCGACTGTTTCCATTTTCCGATCCTCCGGAATTTTTTATTTATAATGTTTACCGCGCGCAGGTTTGGGCTCTGCCGCCGTCGATGCTGATGGTCGTTCCTGTGATCCATGAGGATTTTGATGTGGCCAGGAATGCGATGAGTTCGGCCACTTCTTCGGGTTTGCCGATACGGCCCAGCGGATGTGTCTTTTTACTGTGTTCCGTGAACGCCTCGTATGTTTTTTCATTCATCCCCCCACGCTTGTGTAGGTTGGTGAGGACGACGCCCGGGTTGACTGCATTTACACGAATACCTTTTTCTGCGAGCTCCAACGCAGTGCAGCGCGTGAGCTGGTCGACTCCCGCCTTGCTGACGCAGTATGCGAGGACTCCGGGAAAGGCCCGAACTCCAGTCACGCTGGAAACGTTGACGATGGCTCCTTTTGTTTTTTCCAGGTGGGGTACGGCGCACTGAATGAGATGGAAGACGGACCGAAGGTTGATGTTCAGCATGACGTCCCACGATTCGAGTGTCGTCGTCTCGACTGTGCCCGTGCCGATGATGCCGGCTGCGTTGACGAGGATGTCTATCCGACCGAAATGTGCCGCCGCTTTTTTAACGCATTCCCTAACTTCGATTTCCTTAGATAGATCCGCAGAAGCAATCAGGACTTCGGATCCCGTTTCGCGGATCAAATGCGCCGTTTTTTCGAGCTCGGGTTTGCTCCTTCCCACAACAGTGACGTTTACCCGCTCCTGAGCCAACCTGACGGCTGTGGCTTTACCAATGCCGCTGGAGGCCCCAGTGACAATGGCTGTTCTCACAATATGAACGCTTTCACGCACGGTTAAATATCCTCAGGTTTTAAAATCCCACGGCTTGCAGAGAATCCCTCGGATCTTCAGATCGAAGAATCGGGACACGTTGGCCGGCCGGATGACGGCTGCCGTATCGGCACCCTGTCCCGTTCCCCCGACGGCGATGACATCGACATCCGTACGGATGAGTCCTGCATCGGCGGCCATCAGGCAAATCTCGGCCGCCACTTTCAATCCCTGCCCGAAAATGCGGAGCGTGTTGGCGACGATTTCATCGATTTCGTATGTGTTGAATTTAAAGCGTACGGCACGGCTGATACCGGCAAAGGCGTGCTGACAGGTGAGAATTCGACCGCCCGAGGCTTCGATTCGGTTTCGGTTTTCGGGAGTGAGTTCCTGTTCGTTTTCCTGCCGGAAG
>JBDRSZ010000246.1:0-4952 GCA_043824415.1 bacterium
CTGGGGCAGTTCGTCGATGCTCAGCTTTCGCATAAACCGTCCGAATTTCGTGACCCGGGGATCCCTTCTCATTTTAAAGACGGGTCCGTTCATCACATTCTGACGTTCCAACTCTCTCTTGCGCATCTCAGAACCGACATACATCGACCTGAATTTATAGAAGATGAACTTGCGACCGTTCATTCCGCATCGCACCTGCCTGAAAAAAATGGGCCCTCTCGATGAAACAACGACCCCGATCATCGATAATAAAAACACAGGGGAAAGAAGCACAATGCAGAACGTCGAGAATACAATATCAAAACTCCGCTTGATGAATAATTGCCACTCCTTGGCGATGGACGTCTGAAAGAGGAGGAGAGGGATGCCCGCAAAATCGGATTGACTAAGCTGGGCCAGCTTGGGTTTGTACAAATCCACAGAAATGGCTGTGCTGATGCCCTCCCTCTCGCAGTGAAAAATCGCCTCCTCAATCCGGTTGAGCCACATCCTCGGAATGACAAAGATGACCCGATCAACAACCGATTCGCGGAGGATGCGCGGAATATCGCGGATTCGGCCAATGACTTCATAATCCATCACCCGCTTTCCCAAAAGCTTGGGATCGTCGTCCACCAGACCGACGATTTTCAAACCCCAATCCGCATGGGCCTTGACAACCTCAATGAACTCCTGCGCACGCTTTCCCGTCCCGACGATAAGCAGGTTGATGAGATTGTAACCGCTCCGGTGCATGACCTGCAAAATCTTTGAGAAAATCGCTTTCCCAATCCCCAAGAGCAATATAGCTGTCATGATGAAGACAGCGACGTACGACCGGCTGGCAAACTGCATTTTAACGATGAACGTGACGCTTCCAAGAAAAATGACGGTCAACCCACCCGACAGAATCAGATTCCAGAGCGTATTCGATAAAGGCTTCGTTCTGAAATCTTTATAAACGCCGTAGTAAGACATCGTTGAAATCCATATCGGAACGGCTACTAATCCCAGCAGGAAAAACGACTGAATATAGTACGCAAAATTAATCCAGTAGACGAGTCCCAGATACTTCCGAATGACAGTTGTAAGATAATAGGATAGACAAAATGACGCGAAAATCACCACACTGTCGATGATCTTCATCAATCGGATCAGAAAAAGTTCTCTCTCACGAATCATGGCAACACTTCAATCATTACGTTGGATTCTTTCGAACACGACTTGTTTCCTTGTACCATCGAACGAACTCCCCAATGCCCGCCTCGACGGGAACGCGCGGGTTATACCCGATCTCATCTCTTGCCCTCGATATATCTGCAAAAGTAATAGGAACATCTCCCGGCTGGTCGGGGAATCGCTCGATCTTCGCCTCTATACCAAGATTCTTTTCGATGAGCCGGACAAGGGTGTTGAGCGTAATCGTCTGGGATTCCCCCAAATTATAAATACGGTACCCGTCGCACCCTTCGATGGCATGTTCCACACCGTCGATAATATCCGTAATAAACGTGTAATCCCTGCGGCTCGTCCCATCGCCATAAAGAGGAACAGCCTGCCCCTCCGCGATAAGTTTTGTAAATTTATGAATTGCCATATCAGGCCGCTGCCTCGGACCGTACACCGTAAAAAAACGAAGGCAGGTCACCGAAAAAGAATAAAGAGAACTATAGGTGAATGCCAACAGCTCACACGCTTTCTTCGTTGCAGCGTACGGAGACACAGGAAAATCCACAGAATCCGCCTCGGAAAACGGTATCTTGGAATTCTTCCCATAGACGGAAGAGGAAGAGGCGAGGATGAACTTGGGGATGCTGAATCGCTTGCTGAATTCCAAAAGATTGACGGTTCCTTCAATATTGACCTTCTGATAGAGGCGCGGTTTTTGGATTGAAGACCGAACTCCGGCCCTCGCAGCCAAATGGACGACGACATCGAATGCCCCCTCCCCAAATACCCTCTCCAACACTCTCCTGCGTAAGATATCTCCCTCGACGAGATGAAATCGTTTCTGAGATAGAAGTGATTGCACATTTCGGCGTTTTATTCCGGGATCGTAAAAGGAGTCGAAATTATCCAGACAAACGACAAAATGACTTTTCTCCACCAGCCTTTCGCACAGGTGCGATCCGATGAATCCTGCGCCTCCGGTAACTAAAAAACGCATGATTCCATCCTTAATACCGATAGTAACTGTAGCCGTCGTGGGCGACTTCAACACCGGCGCAGTTTAAAATGGCCCCCACGATATTCGCCTGGACATTCCGAATAATTTCCAATTTCCTTTGAACTTCATCCCGGTTCGTCTTGCCTGCACGAATCAAAACAGCAATCCCATCCACTAGAGTCCCTAAAATGACAGTATCCGTCGCAGCGATCAGCGGTGGAGAATCAAAAATCACAAAATCAAAACGTTTCGTGATGCCTTCGATAAAACGTTTCATACGAAACGAACCCAACAGTTCCGACGGATTCGGAATCAGAGAACCACACGTGATCAAGGTAAGATTGGGGACGTACGTTTCGTAAAGCACATCCTCTAAGGAAACGACACCCGTCAGATAATTGGTCAGACCTGGTTTTTTTCGACAATTGAAACTGTTGTGAAGAACTCCCCGCCTGAGATCGGCATCGATAAGAAGAGTCCTCGATTTCTGCTGCGCCAGAGTGATGGCCAAATTCGCGGCCGTGAACGATTTCCCTTCTCCCGGTGAAACACTCCCGATGACAAGCGTACGAATCGGTCCGGTGCGTTTTGAAAAAAGGAGATTCGTCCTCAGGGAACGATAGGCTTCGCCCACGGGCGTGGGTGAATAATCGTGCGTCACAATCTGAGAGCTGATGCTCTTGGCCTTCTCTGAATCCTGGAGTTCGTAATCATCGAATTTCACCATCGGAATGATGCCTAAAATCGGAAGATTTAAATAGCGCTTCACATCATCACGCGTCTTAATGCTCTTGTCGGCCATCTCCAAGACGAAAGCAAATCCGATGCCCAGGGACAATCCGAGAAAGAGACCCATCAAAGTCTTCTTCGCTTTATCCGCCTGAATCGGTCGACCTGGCACCATAGCCCGATCGACGATTGAGATATTCTCAGAAACCACCGCTTCCGAGATCATCGCTTCCTTGTATCTCGTCATATACAAGTCATAGAGACTCTCATTCGTTTTTCTCTGTCGAGCCAATTTGATCTGTTTGAGTTCCTCTTCCGGAAGGACTTCCAGATTTTTTTGAAGTCCGCCCATGCGTCTGTTCACATCCGAAATCTGATCATTCAATTCTTTGACCTTCGCGTTGCCTAAATTATAAATTTTTGTTTCAATGGCTTGAATGTTCTCCGAAAGTTCCAACACTCTTGGATTCGTCTCAGGATAGGTTTGCAGCGTAGTATTCCTGGCTTGAATCAAATCTTCAAGTTCATCCCGTGCGATCGTCATATCCGCGCTATTTTCAAAAACGGGCCTCCGGGCGATCTGTCTATAAACATACGGTTGCGAAATCTCGGTATCGAAGTCGGGGGAAGAAGCATCCAATTTCCTTAAAAGCATGCTCAGCTCATCCCGCTCCATCGTCAGACGCCCGACTTGCCTTTCCAAATCATCCAACCGTTCCACTGTCTGGCGGGTCGTCTGGTCCAGACCCATCAGATGATCGTTGCGAAAGGACTTCATCTCGTAATCAGTCTTTTCCAAGTCGCGCTGCACAACGGCCAACTGCCCTTGGAGATAATTACTGATCAATCGATCCCTGTCTCTTCCCATCTCCAAGCTCTTCCGAACCAAAATTTCCGCAAGCATGTTAACGGTCTGACTGGCCAGAATGGGATTCCTGTCTTTCAGGGTAATCTTCATCTGGGTTCCGGTGAGGTTTGTGACGATATTTTCCCTCGACTGGAGTGATCCCACTGTCCCGCGGAAATTTCTAATGACGAAAGCAACGCGAGGACGATCCTTCACGATATCCGGATTCAATGAAAATGTAAATCCGTTGTACGAAACTGTGCTGTCGCCAATGCATGCATCCACGCGAAGACTGTCAAGACGCTCCGTCCCATAGTACAACGCTAAAAAACCGGACGGGTGGAACCGAAGATCGTAACGACCCTCCACGGGCGTTTTTATCGTCGAAAAAGTGCGGAAAACATCCTGCCGCATGAGTGCAGGATGATTCTCCTCTTGGACGAGTTGAAGCGTGAGGCCCAACTCCGCTGCGACTTCCTCAGCAAAAGATCGGCTTCTCAACCAAACTTCGCGGTCCTGCACTACATTCTCCGGCATCTCACGGCCTACATTCTGGAAGGTAATCCAGACTTCCGCCTCATAAACCGGCGGTTGACTTTTTACATAGAGCGTCCATGGAATCGCCACTCCGGAAAAAATCAGTAAAATGAGCCACCATCGTCGGAGCAGCGCTTTGACATACCGAAATATATCAAAACTCTCGCCCTCTTGAATCGGTTCTTCGAAGAACTCTTCCATGTCCCTTTTCTGTGATTCAACCATTCTTCATTCCTATCTTTACCAATACCCGGACCTTAATCTCAAGTAGAGCAGCGTAATTGTCGTAAAGAGGCTTATCAACTGGATGAGAAACATGAGATTGATCCCTCGCTGAGCAGGTGTATAGATCTGATCCCCCGTTTCTATTCCAATCTCTTCCAACGAAATCCCTTGCTCATACCTATTCAACAAAACATCTTTAATGACGACCTTGCCCCCCCGTTCAACGTGCATTCTTTTCAAATCAGCGCGATTACCCACACCGCCGGCCGCTGCTATCAGATCCCACAACGAACTCGCCGGATCGGCACGATACGACCCAGATCGATTAACAGCACCCAGCAACGTGATCCTAATGAGAGGGCGGACGTAGATGTACGGATTTCTAAGATAAAGTGAATATTTTTCTTCGAGACTCTGCCTCACCTCATAAATAGTCCGGTCTTTTACGCGCACTTCTCCAATCAAGGG
>JBDRSZ010000247.1:0-16413 GCA_043824415.1 bacterium
AGATCATCATCGGAAACCGACTGCTCATCGTCATCTGGAGAGTCAGCGACCCGGCTCTTATCGAAAATCGACTCCCGGACCTCATCAGATGGGGAAAAGAAGAGAGAGACAACCTTGGCCTGAACCGAACACGCATCGTCATCGGGACGGAAAAGGGTGATCGGATCAAGGCACTGACCGAGCGTTTGTTCGGTGCCATCGGGGCGAAAGATGAAAGGATCCACCTTCACGTTGTAGACATCGCATCGCTGCCCGATGAAATCGAAATGACATAAATACTCATAAAGCAGTGTCAATTTACGCTTGCAATTGATCGATTTTCGCTTTATTTTGGAATTGCCAGTTTTATCATTTCCAATAAGATGAACGACGAGGTGGATGCCATGCGATACCAAAACATCTTCACTGGTCTGATATCAACGATGCTCATCCTCACCGCTATCGGATGCACCCCCAAAAAAGCAGGCATTTCGGCTCGCATCGAATCCGAGGCCAAGGATCTCCCTCCCCTTCCGCCCCCTGCGCGTACCTTGGCGCCGGAAACAGCCAGCGTCTCGGCAAGGATAATCAGCAGTACGGAGGAGGAAAATTCCTTCCATTGCCTGTTCCGCATCGAGCAAACATACGGATACGGGTCCGCAACCCCACCCCTTCCGAAGGGCGGAGAAATCCACGTCGGTATACCAAAAATCCTCCTGAAGAAAAACGAGCAATCCCACTCCCGATTGCTCAAGGTCGGAAATACCCTGGAAATGATCCTCCACGCCCCGAGTCCCACTGCCCAGAAAGAGAAGACGCCCCTCTGGCAGGCGTTGAAAATCTACTGAAATAAGAACCGCCCGCTTCTATGATGATGCAGGAAAAAAATACAAGATGAGGAGAAAAATAAAATGCAGAACAGAGTGACAGGGCCGCTGAGACTCCTCGCTTTAAGCTTGTGCATGGCGGTATGTATATTTTTATTATCGAAACCAAAAGCGCTCGACACTGACCCTCTTCCCCTGAAAATTCCGTCTTCTGTCGGAGACCGCGATGATCCAGAGGCAAGGATGGAATACGAATTAAGGCGACTGATAAATCCGAATACAGGAAAAATACCCGCCTATATCCGTCAAAAAGAATTGGCATTCGCCGCGAACCTGCCGACGGTTGAGTCACTCTCCAAGGCAGCAGGGCCGGAAGAAGTGCTCACGTACTCATGGTCTCAGCGCGGGCCCTACAACATCGGCGGACGCACGCGCGCACTTGGAATAGACATCGCAGCCGAGAACATCCTTCTCGCCGGGGGCGTGTCCGGCGGCATGTTCCGTTCCACCAACGGAGGAGCCTCGTGGACGAACACGACGGACCCGTCGGCCCTGCACAGCATCTCCTGCCTCGTGCAGGATACGCGGCCCGGAAAAACGAACATCTGGTATTACGGTTCTGGCGAAGGGATAGGAAACAGTGCGAGCGGCGGCAACGCTCCCTTCAGTGGAAACGGGCTGTTCAAATCGACGAACAACGGCCTGTCCTGGTCGTTACTCCCTTCAACGGCAACAAATACACCACACAGCATCAACGTGCAAGACTATATCTGGAACGTCGTGACAGATCCATCCAACCTGTCGGAAGACGAAGTGTATTATTGCTATATGGGAGTCGTCCGTCGGAGTACGAATGGTGGTACATCGTGGAACGATGTCCTTGGGGGATTGAATTGGCCGAACTATTCTCGCTATATCGATATCGCAATTACATCCTCGGGAGTATTGTATGCGGCTCTGAGCAAATGGTCCGCCAACGGTGGTTATAGTGCCCATAATGCAGGACTCTATCGTTCAACGGACGGTACCAACTGGACGAACATTACGCCCACAGGCTGGCCGACGAACTACCGGCGTGTGGTCATCGGCATCGCCCCGTCCAACCAAAACATCGTCTACTTCCTCGCCGAAACACCGGGCGCCGGATTTCACGTTCAAAACGATTACCACGACGAATGGACAAGCTTTTATAAGTATGCCTACATCTCGGGCGACGGCTCGGGTGCAGAAGGCGCATGGGAAAACCGCTCCGCCAACCTGCCCGCCTACGGAGGCGACGCGGGCAGTTTTGTGAGTCAAAACAGCTACGACCTTATCGTCAAAGTCAAACCCGACAACGAGAACAGCGTCTTCATCGGAGGGACGAACCTTTATCGGTCGAACGACGGCTTTGCCTCCCCCATCAATTCGAACACAGATCCATACAAACAAGCCTGGATCGGCGGTTACAGCACGGCGAATACGTGGGCAATCTATCAGGATCATTTTTGCGATCAGCACGCCATGGTGTTCTCGCCAACCAACTCCAACATCCTGTTCACAGGGAACGACGGCGGCGTTCAGAAAACGATGGACGCCACAAGAAGCTACGTCAATTGGCAAAGCTTGAACAACGGGTACATCACGACACAGTACTACACGATAGCCATCGACCGTGCAACGAGCGGCAGCAACGCTATATTCGGAGGGATGCAGGACAACGGAACGTACATGACAACTTCGACCAACCCCAGCGCGCCGTGGGAGGAGGTGTTTAGCGGCGACGGTTCTTACTGTGCCATCGCAAACGGAGGCGGTTTCGTTTCCGTCTATGTATCCTATCAGAACGGCGGCATCTACCGTTTGGTGTACAACAGCCAATGGCGACTCCAGAATTTCACAAGGGTCGATCCTACAGGAGGAACCAACTATCTCTTCATCAATCCTTTCACGCTGGATCCGAACAACAGCAAAATCATGTACGTCGCCGGGGGGGATCGTGTATGGCGGAACAGCGACCTCACAGGAATTCCCCTCCCATCATACAACACGACGAGCGTCAACTGGACCCAATTGACGAACACGATAGTCACGAGCGCAATAATTACCGCCCTCGGAATGTCGAAAGTATCGGCCAACCGATTGTATTACGGAACAACGAACGGACAAATTTATCGGTTGGACGGGACCAACTCCGGGAATCCGGCGCCCATGGACGTGTGGACGGGCAAAGGCTTCCCGCAGGGCGCGTACGTCAGCTGCATCATGGTCGATCCGACGAACGCGGACAGAGTCATGGTCGTCTTCTCCAACTATGAAGTTCAGAGCCTCTTCTACACGACGAACGGGGGGACATCCTGGACGAACGTCAGCGGCAACCTCGAACAGAATCCCGGCGGATCGGGCAACGGTCCCTCCTGCAGATGGGCTTCTATGGTTCATACGGCCAGCGGACCCGTCACCTTCGTCGGTACGAGCACGGGGCTCTACTCGACATCCATGCTGAATGGGACTTCCACCGCATGGGCCCTCGAAGGTGCGACTGTCATCGGGAACGTCGTTGTCGACATGATGGACACACGGCAGTCGGACGGCCTCATCATCGCCGCCACGCACGGGAAGGGCGTATTCAGCGCCTATATCGAATCGACAGGCATCGAAATCGCGGACAACAACACTCCGACGGATTTTTCACTCGAACAGAACTACCCGAATCCGTTCAACCCAAAAACATCCATCCAGTATTCCCTGCCTGCCGCGCAGCGCGTATCGCTCAAGGTCTACGACACCACGGGCCGGGAAGTCGCAAGCCTTGTCGAAGAACAGCAGTCTGCCGGGATTCACAAAGTCGACTTCGAAGCCGGCCATCTGGCATCCGGCGTCTACGTCTATCGCTTGACAGCCGGCGTGCAAACACAGACGAAGAAACTGACGCTCCTCAAATAATCACTTTATCCATCGAATGCAGATGAAAAAATCCAAAACATTCTCGAGACAAAAAATGAATCGGCGGAAATTCATCAAGCAAGCTGCAGGAGGAACAGCAGCCTTGCTCTTCTCCACCGCAGGAAGAACTGTCTCCGGACGGCAGGAACGTGACGTCCCCATTCAGAAAAAAATCGGACAGATGGTCATGGTCGGATTCCGGGGACTCGTAGTCGACGAATCCCATCCCATCGTGAAGGACATCCGCAATCTCCACATTGGCGGCGTCGTCCTGTTCGACATCGACGTGAAAAATAAATCGAACTTGCGAAACATCCAATCCCCAGCACAGGTCAAAATCCTCATTGCATCATTGCAGGCCGTTTCGGACATCCCCCTTCTCATCGCCGTCGACTACGAAGGCGGCATCGTCAACCGGCTGAAGGAAAAGTACGGTTTCCCGTACACTGTTTCGGCACAATATCTGGGAGAGAAAAACGACATTGCCCTCACACGAAAATACGCTTCGGAGATGGCCGAGACATTATCGCGGCTGGGGATCAACCATAATTTGGCTCCTGTCGTGGATTTGAACATTAATCCCGACAATCCCATCATCGGGAAGAAGGAGCGGAGTTTCTCATCCGATCCCAACGTCGTGACACGGCACGCACTCGAATTCATGAAAGCCCTTCACGAGCGGGGCATCCTCTGTACCCTAAAGCATTTTCCCGGGCACGGATCCTCCGCAGAGGACTCCCATCTGGGCATGGTCGATGTCACCCGGTCGTGGTCGCCCTCAGAACTCGAACCCTACGCCACCCTCATCAACGCCGGTCTTGCCGACGCCATCATGACGGCTCACGTATTCCACGCACGGCTCGATCCCGCATTCCCGGCCACGCTCTCAAAACCCATCATCACGGGCATTCTGAGGAAGAAACTCCAGTACCGGGGCGTTGTCATGACGGACGACATGAGGATGAAAGCCATCTCGGACGAGTACGGCCTCGAAACCGCCGTCCGCCGGGCCGTCGAAGCCGGTGTGGACATCCTCACGTTCGCCAACAATTCTGAACTGGAGGAAACCATGGCACATCGTGTCGTGACGATGATTCAACGATGGATAGACGACGGTACGATTGAGAAAGGCCGCATCGATGAATCGTACGATCGAATCATGCGGATGAAAAAAAATCTGATGAAACCATCGCAACTCGAAAGCGACTTCACATGAAACTTACAGGAGTCATTCGTATGAAGCAGCGAATTAAATATTATATTACCATCCCCATCATCGTCTTCATCAGTATCATTCTATGGAGTTCGAATGCCGTTCGAGCCGATGATCCAAAACCTAAAAACATCATCCTTTTCATCGGTGACGGTATGGGAGTGGCTCACATCACGGCCGCCAAGACCGTCAAAGGAACGCTGTTTCTCGAGCAATTCCCCGTCGGCGGTTTCGTTACGACCCATTCCTCCTTTTCATACATCACTGACTCTGCCGCGGGCGCGACTGCGCTGGCCACGGGATTCAAAACTTACAACGGAGCGATTTCGGTATCTCCTGCCGGAGACACCCTCAAGACAGTCCTGGAATATGCGGAAGAAATGGGAAAATCCACGGGCCTCGTGGCTACCTGCAGCATCACCCACGCTACGCCGGCGAGTTTCGCTTCCCATGTGAGGTACCGGTCTGACAACGCAACCATCGCAGAGCACATCACTGAAAGCGGCGTGGACGTCATCTTCGGCGGCGGATTGGGCTTCTTCCTCCCTGCATCGCAAGGAGATAGTCTCAGAAAAGACGACAAGGATCTCATCGCTCTGTTGAAGCAGTCCCGCGTCGTCATCACCACGCCGGAGGAATTCGAGCAGTTGGACGTTCCCGACCGCGTCGTCGGATTGTTCGCTCTCGAACATCTTCCCGCCGTCGATCAGCGGGCCGTCTCACTCGCAGACATGACCCGGAAAGCTATCGACATCCTTTCGAAAAACGAGTCCGGATTTTTTCTCATGGTCGAAGGCTCCCAGATCGACTGGGAAGCCCACGACGGCGACAGCGATGGCATCATCGCGGAAACCATCGACTTTGACGACGCCGTCGGCATCGCGATCGAATTCGCAAAAAAGGAGCGTCAAACGCTCATCGTCGTCACAGCGGATCACGAAACCGGCGGATACGCCTTGGAGGGCGGCTCCATCGAGATGAAAACAGTCACAAAAACCAGCTTCACGACGCGTGGTCACACTGGCGTCATGGTTCCCCTCCTCGCATTCGGTCCGGCGTCCCAACGCTTCGGCGGAATCCATGACAACACTTTCATCGGGGAAACGCTCATCCAGCTCATCCAGCTTTCGGGAAACACGGAATGATCACACATGACGAATGATGCATGTCCTGAAAAGCCGAACGCCCTGGAGTGGCACATTCAGGGCGTCCTTTTAATCCTTCCAGAAAATCACCGAAGCCCACCGAAATATACCGAGAATCCTACTCCCCATCACTGCTTATCTTTGGTGCTTTTCGGTGTTTCATTTCGATTTTTTCTGATAAACCTACTGTTTTTTAACGATGATATCCCCACTCGTTTCCAGACGGACGAACGCAGTGGCTTTCCCCAATTCGATCCTCACATTTTTATTGTCTTTGTCATCGAGATAAACCGGAAACTCAGAACGGATTTTACCGTATTCGGTGGTTGCCGAGATCGTCACATCCGCATTCCCGGGGAGCGAGAGCGTGATAGGCTTGTACTTCGTGATGAGTTCAATCTGGGCGTTCTCAGGCAGAGTCCGGATACCAGAAACCTCGATCGGACTGCTGTCCCCGCGCACCCATATCGAACCCGACGTTCCCTTCACGATGACGTACTTGTAGGAATTGGAGATTTTCACATCTCCGCCAACCTCGTCCACCGACACACTGCACGAGCTCCCGTCCACATCAAGGTCGCCGCTGATGCGTTGTACTTGAATCGGCTTGTACGAAGAGACAATCGTCGCACCCTTCAGGATATCGTTCGCGGTCACCGATCCTGAACCCGTACGGACATTCAGACTGCCGTCCACCTGCTCTACGATAACATCCTTGTAGGAAGAAAGAATCGAAACATCGCCCTTAACATCGCGGATCGTCACGGAGCAGGAAGAGCCGTCCACATCTAAAGATGCACCTACGTGCGCGACTTGGATCTCCTTGTATGAAGTCCGAATCGTCACACGATCCTTCACATTGGAGACATCCACCGGACTGGACTGGCCTTGAATCGTTAAAAGCCCGTTTACACCGTCGACTTTCACCGATTTATACGACGTCTGGATGGACACATCCTTGGCCGCCCGGCTCACCGTCACCATACTCGACTGTCCGCGCACGTCGAGCGATCCTCCGATGCTGTCCACAGTCACCGGTTTGTAGCTGTTCTCGATCACCGCATCGCCCGAAACACCGTACGCTGACACGGTACAACTTTGCCCCTTGACGTCCAGCCGACCTCGAACTCCGGACACATCGACCGTCTTGTACGACGTCGTGATCTGGCAGTCGCCCATCACATCGCTGCCCATCACATCGGCGCTCTGTGAATCAACGATCAAATCACTGCTTATGGACTGAAAACGGACTGGCTTGTAGCTGCTGCTCACTTCAGCCCGGCCTGAAATATTCTTCAATGTGACTTCGCCGCTCGAAGCCTGGACGAGAATCGAACCGTTAAAATCCGCGACATCGACACTCGCATAACTGTTCCGTAAATCCAACGCACCTCTGCAGCCGTCTACTTCCACTTCACCCGATTGGTTTTCTACGGTCAGATTTCCTTCCACATTCTCGATGCGAAGATCGCCGTATTTGTTATCGATATCCAGGTCTTGCTTCGAGGGAACGCGAACCTGAATCCTCGTCGAGACAGAGAGTCTGAAGTCGCCTCTCCCAAACAGTTTCTGAAAGAACCGTGTGATCTCTCCCCGTTCATCCGAGAATCCCTCGTCCCGCGGCGTGATCATTCGGATCCGAACCCCATTCCGGTACGGTTCCAAGATCAATTCTGAGTTTTCTAAGAATTTTTCCAGAATGTCTTTATCCGAGTCTCTCACTTCGACAACCGCTTCCACCGAGATTCTATTTTCATCCGACCCGCTCACGACGATATCAGCCTGCGTCTTATCGATGATCAATATTTTCCCGGGTGCCGATTCGATCGTCTTGGTGAACGTTCTCGATTGAACGCGCTGATCGCTCGATAGCGCGTCGGTTCTCCCATCCTGTGCAAACCAGGTCAACAGAAGAAACAAAGTACCATATAAATGCAATCCTTTAATACGCATGATGTCCTCCGTTTGATTTTTCAAGATTCTAACAATTCATTAAGCGTCTCTTTCTTATCCTGCAGCGCCGCCAGCATGTACCGACGAATGTGCGCGTTAGCAGGATTTCCAGTCAACGCTTCCCTGCACCGCTCGACCTGAGCGTCGATCGTCTCCAGACGATCCCTGTAGAGCAGAGCCAATTCCACATCCATTCCCGTCAATCTACCTTTTGCCAGCGATTCAAGCTCGGCAATGGCACGAACGTAAGCCTGCTCACGCTGTTCGACTCTTTCCAGAGCGGATTGAGTCAATAGCCCGGACGCTTCGACACGTTTTTTCGGCCAGAACATCACGCCAAGAACAACGGCCGCGATGAGTACGGCCGCTACGCGCAGGATGGGGAAAGCCCTTCGCCAAAACGTGTAGACCCTTGGTTCCTCTCTTTCGACTTGTTCTGCTTCAAGGCTCCGCCGTATGCGCTCCCACAAATGCTCCGAAGAGATTGGCTGTTTCAAGGATTGTACGAGAGACATCAAACGTGCATCCTGTTCAACCAGATCACGACAAAACCTGCACTCCTCCAGATGCCGTCGGAAGGCAGCCTCATCGATGTTTCCCATCTCATATCGCTCATGCTGATCGCAACGCATCATCGTTCCCCGTCCATAGTATCCGATAAAAGTTCCCTCAACCGTCTTCTCGCGTGGTAGATATTGGATTTGACTCCGCCCACACTGAGATTCATGACTTGCGCAATCTCCTCCTGGGGAAGCTCCTCGACGGCGAACAGGACGAAGCACGCTTTCTGCTGATCCGGCAGCATTGCGATGGCTTCCTCCAAAGCAATCCGCAGGTCGTGTTTCGGACGATGCGAAGGAGTCACTGTATCCAATGTCTGCATGGGCATTCGCCGTTTTTTTGCCAGCGCATCGAAGCACACATTCATCAAAATCTTGAACAGATACGTGCTGAATTTCGAATCGTACCGAAAATTTCCGATCCCTCCATACAGCTTTGTAAAAGCCGTCTGCACGGCATCCTCTGCATCCTCTTGCCGGCCTAAGATGCGCATCGCCGTGTGGAGAAGTGCCTGCCCGTACCGATCATAAACCATCTTAAACGCCCCGATGTCACGTGCCTGACATCGTCGAACGATCTCCTCTTCCTGCATGCAGTCGGGTACCCTTGTTTTACCAGTTAGACCTTATTCCATCCGCAAAGGTTTAATAGAATATTGAAATTTTTTTCCGAAAAAACCAGCGCTTTTTACTTGATTTTACAACAAAAATTTTATAACATTCTAACGATGACATTGGCCGATCGTTCGTTCAAGAGTGGAGAGGGAAGAACGACAATGAAAGACAGCTTCTGAAGATGATCGGAACTAAATTTAAAATCCTCATCCTTGCTGCATCACTTCATTCCATCGGGAGTGCGGTTTGGAGTCAATCCTCCCTGACCGACGCGCTCATCACACTCCGCTGTCAAAACCAGCCCTTACGATCCGTTTTGCGTGAAATTGAAAGACAGACGAACGCCCGATTCGTGTTTCAGGATGCGCTCGTGGACGGCAGAACCATCACCTGTCAAATAAACAACACGCCTATTCAGGAAGCGCTCCTGCGGATTTCGCAGCAGATCAAGCTTTCATTCCTGTTCCAATCGGATGGAACGATTGTTCTTTTTAAAAAAGCAACCCCCAAACCGATCCTCAACACGATACAAGGACGAGTGACTGACGCCTCCTCAAAAAAAAGTCTATCAAGCGCCAACGTATTTCTTTCGGGTACGACAATTGGAGCCTCAACGGATAAAAACGGTGAATTCATCATCTCCAACATCGCGGACGGCATTTATGATTTAAAATGCATGTTTATCGGGTATAAAACAGTATCCATCGACGACATCATCTTATCAGAAAATGCCCGCCTCTACCACGATATCGAAATGGACATCCAGCCCATTCCACTAAAAAAAATCATCGTCACGCCGAGTCACTATACTGCGCTGGAAACGACGCCCGTATCCAGCCAGACATTAAACCATAGGGACATTGAAACCATTCCGCATCTCGGGAACGACATCTATAGAGTTGTCGGTCGTCTGCCTGGAATCTCCATGAAAGATTTTTCATCCAGGTTTACGGTACGCGGTGGTGAACATAATCAAATTCTAGTTCTTGTAGACGGACTCGAGCTCTATGAACCCTTCCATCAGAAATACATTTTAGGCGGCGCATCGAGTATCATCGATGCTGCGGCAATCGAGAGTATCGACTTGATGACGGGTGCCTTCACTGCCGAATACGGCGATCGCATGAGTGGCGTCTTTAACATCAAATCGAGAGAACCGAAGGACAATCAAAGAAACCTGTCTCTGGGCGTCAGCAACATGCACGTCAGGTTGGTGTCCGAAGGCGCATTCAATCAAAGCAGAGGATCGTGGCTCCTCTCCGCAAGACGTGGATACCTGAATCTGGGATTCCAAGATTCGGAAACGACTCAGGACAAACCGTCCTCCTATTATTATGATATTCTGGGCAAGTTGCAATACCGACTCAACGAAAAACAGAACTTGCACATCACAATGCTCCATGCAAACGACCGGCTCCTGAACATCCAGAATGAAGGCGGGACAATAGACAACGGTTACGGCAATTCGTATGGCTGGTTCAAACTTGAATCCATTATCCATCCGAAACTTCACATACAGACGATTGCTTCGACAGGGCGCGTGTACCATCACCGGCTGGCATTTAGACATAACAATGAAAATCAAAATGCATATTATTCTATCTCCGACATGAGGGATTTTCGCTTTTATGGGCTGAAACAGGATTGGAGCGCTGAGCCGACCGATCGATATAATATTAAATGGGGAGTCGATCTCAAATGGCTCGTTGCGAATTATGATTATTCAAGCCTTTCGCAAAATAGAACGAGCGATGACACTCAGAGTAAAATCAAGTACGACACCACACGAGTCGTCATCATCCCCTCGGGTCAGAAATTGGGCGCTTATTTGACAAACCGCTTCAGACTCGGTACGCCCTTAACCATGGAAATTGGATTTCGGTACGATTACACATCGTATACAAACGACCGGCTGTTCAGTCCGCGCTTCAATCTCATTTATATGCTGGGACGGCGCACCTCCATCCGCGGTGGATGGGGAAAATTTTATCAATCACAAGGGATACACGAATTCCAAGCACCGGACGGCGAAAATGCGTTCTTCTCCGCAGAATGTGCGGAACATCGTGTCATCAGCTTCGATCACATCTTTGAAAACGGAATCCACGTGCGCCTGGAAGGCTACTATAAAAAGCTGTCCAATTTACGACCCGTCTACGGCAACTGGCAGCAATTCGTTGATATTTTCCCGGAAATGTCATCCGACCGATTCCGGATTTTCCTTGACGGATCCACTGCGAAGGGAGTAGAAATCTACCTGAAGAAAGAGTCCGGAAGAAAAGTCACCTGGTGGACGAGCTATGCGCTGAAATACATCAGCGACTACGTCGAAAAAATCATCAACAGAGACGAGGAAATACCTTATCATAGAAAATTGCCGGGCGTATTCGACCAGCGTCATACAGTCTATTTTGACATCAATTACAGACCAACCTCGAATTGGCAGTTCCATATCGCATGGCAATATTCTACGGGATGCCCGTTCACGGAATGGGCCCCCTACGATCCGTTCATTTCAACAAGCATGGGCGAATTCAACAACAACCGTTATCCTCCATACCATCGCATGGACCTGCGCGTGAATCGGCACATCAACACCCAGAAGGGACGAATCACCGCGTACGTAGAAATCATCAATCTATACAACCGTAAAAATGTAGCTTATTATCAATATGCTATCGATTACCAGCAAGACAGCCAATCCCAGGTTACCATCACTAAAAAGCCGCGACATTGGCTTCCGTTATTACCTTCCGTCGGAATCGTTTGGAGTTGGGGAAAATAGATTTTTTCTTCCAAGCGTACCGGTCGCTATCGCCTTGCATGTTTATCATGGTTCATCACGGATTATAGTGGGCAAGACGCTAAGCATATTCGAGTTGTCTTTTCGGAGGGGCAGGGAGAGGAAAATGGCCTTTTTGACAGCCGCGGCCTGAGATGAATGGGAATCAACAACAAAAGGAGTGGGCATTTTCCGATGCGTCGACACATCGACGCGTCGGAAAGCGTAGGGGTAGAGAAGGGTAGATAAAAGGGTATTCATAGACGATTTACCTCAACTATGAAATATGGCATTCCCGCCTGCCGGCGGGCAGGCAAAAAGGCCCGTTCTTTTGGTTCTTTTCTTCTGAAGAAAAGAACAAAGACTTCATTGGACAAAGGGATACGCTTATCATCACATCGACCGGTTTTGCCTACATAGATCCGTGAAGAGCCCTTATCCTTATACACCCAAAAAAACTTGACTTTTCAATACAATCGAATTATAATGTCAATACGATATTCTGAATGCGGCTCATCACTATCATCGAAGGAGAACGAATTCATGGTTTCGAATCATCCGCTCAAGAAACGGCAAAGCATTCTTTTGATCGTTGCAGCTTTCGTATGTTTGCCCGTCCTGCTGAAATCACAGGATCGGCTCATCGGCATCCTGTCCGATGAATTGAAACGGGAAATGGAAATCCTGCAGAAGGAAGACACGCCTCCGTATTTCATCAGCTATGCAACGACCGACGTCCACAGAACGACCATCAGGGCTTCCTTCGGAGCGCTGATCCAGTCAGCCTCTTCCGACAGCCGTCTGCTCTCCGTCATCGTACGCGTTGGCGATTATCAGACGGACAACTTCCATGAACTGCGGGGCGATCCCCTCAGTCAGCTTATCCTCCGCATGGGCGGATTTACACGCATATCACAAGAGGAAAACGCCGACGCCATCCGCACTATCCTCTGGCAGGAAACCAACCGCGAGTACCGCGAAGCCGTGGAACGCTTTACGAAAGTCAAGGCCAACATCGCTGTGAAGGTCGCCGAGGAAGACACATCGGCGGATTTCTCACGCGAGCCGCATCCGACGGTTTACTACGAACAGCCCCTCGATATGAATTCTCTCCTCAGCGACTGCTCACTCTATGAGGAAAAAGTGAAAAAATACTCCAGACCTTTCCTCAACAACCCGAATGTCTATGATGCGCAGGCGGTATTCAGCTTCACCGTCGAACGAAAAGTGCTCGTCACGACCGAAGGGACGCGGCTCGCTCAGAACACCTGCTATGCGCAGCTCATCATCGACAGCTTCATCAAGACCGATGACGGCATGGAGCTGCCGCTCTACAAGAGCTACTCGGCATTCCATCCCGGCGACCTGCCCGAGGATGAAGCCATCCTCGAGGACGTCAAGGAGATGATGGTCAAGCTCGAATCGCTGCGCAACGCACCCGTCGTCGATCCGTACACAGGACCCGCCATCCTCTCGGGCCGTGCCGCAGGCGTTTTCTTCCATGAAGTCTTCGGCCACCGCATCGAAGGCCATCGTCAGAAGAGCGAAGAAGAAGGCCAGACATTCAAAAAGAAAATCGGAGAGCTGGTCCTCCCTGATGACCTGAGCGTGCTCTTCGACCCGACGCGTAGGGAATTCTACGGACAAGATCTGATCGGATACTACAGATACGACGACGAAGGCGTCCGGAGCCAGCCTGTCACCGTCGTCGATTCAGGCGTATTCAAAGCGTTCTTGATGTCGCGTTCGCCCATACAGAATTTTCCGAAATCCAACGGCCACGGCAGATCCCAGGCCGGATACAGACCCGTATCTCGTCAATCCAATATGCTCATCACGTCCAAGCGCCCCATACCCAAACAACAGCTTCGCCAGAAGCTCATCGATGAATGTAAAAGACAGGGAAAACCATTCGGCCTTCTATTCGAGGACATTCAAGGCGGTTTCACCCTCACGGGCCGCACGCTGCCCAACACGTTCAACGTTCTGCCCACTGAAGTCTACCGCGTCTTCACGGACGGACGGCCGAACGAGCTCGTGCGCGGCGTGGATCTCGTAGGAACGCCGCTGGTCATGTTTTCTATGATCATTCAAGCCAGCGATGCGTTCGGAATTTTCACCGGCCTGTGCGGTGCTGAATCGGGGCAAATCCCAGTCTCCGCCGTTGCACCGTCGCTCTTGGTGTCCCAGATCGAAGTCCAAAAAAAGAGCAAATCGCAGGAGCGTCTGCCCATCCTGCCCCGGCCTGATACCGAAATATTCCGATAAGAGAAACAATTAAAATTCAAATATCAAAATGACAAATAAAAATGTAAAATGATCTATTACATGCAGAAGCCTTTTTTAAAAACTTTTTTAAATTTTGATTTGTCATTTTCCATTTTGATGTTTGATCTTTACATTGCTCATTATGAAATAATGTACGGTTTTATCGCGCTGAAAATTTTATCTTGCTTATCCTTTTGAGAAAACGACTTTCAACAAATGAGGACATCATGCTGAACAACCGACTTCTCCGACATATTTTAATTTGGGTCACCGTGTCCGGTTTTTTTTATCCGATGTCAGTCCGGGCACAGGCAAAGTCAACCCGTGATACCATACGGCAAGCCATGAAGAATGAAATGGCCCGGAATCTCGAGAATCTGAGACTCGAAAATCTACACAGGCCATTCTTCATCAGTTACACCATACGCGATGTCAAAACAACAACCGTGACAGCAGTCCTCGGTGCGATCGTTCAAGCCGAAGAAAACCGCTACCGAAACCACGCCGTACGCGTCATGGTCGGAGACTACGACCTGACCGACGAGAATTTCCTCGACTTCAGCGGCAGCAGTTACAGGAACACACTCCTCCAAAACGCCGACGAACTGCCCATCGAAAATGATTATAATGGAATTCGCCGCGCTCTGTGGATCGCCACAGACAACGTTTACAAGAGTGCTTCTGAGCAGTACGAGCGGAAGAAAGCAGCCATCGAACAGCAGAACATATCCGAGGAAACCAAAAGACTCAAGGATTTCACAGAATCTCCGATTTTGAGTCACACGGAAGTGCCTCGGATTTTTTCCGCCGATAAAACGGGGTGGGAGGATAAGGCCAAAGAACTCTCGGCTCTATTCAAAAATTACTACGATATTTACACCTCTCAAGTACGTATTTCATTCTACGAGGCCGATGTCTTCTTCATCAACAGCGAAGGAACGGAAATCGTACAGCCATTGTCACTGGCCGCAGTCCAAATCAACGCATCCACTCAGGCCGTAGACGGCGAGCCGCTGACCAACAACGCTTCGTTTTACGGATCAGTCCCCGAAGATATACCTTCTTTAGAGGTCATGAAAAAGGCTGTTCAATCCACGGCTGAGGAACTGGGCGCGCTGCGCACGGCCCCCGTATTCGAGGGTTCGTACACCGGACCCGTTCTTCTCGAAGGTTCCGCTGTAGCGGAGTTGTTCGCGCAACGTCTTTTCACCGGAACCAACGGACTTCTCGCCCACAGAAAACCCATGGCAAGCGACACGCGGACAGACAGCTACATCCGTCAAACAATGGGAGAGACTCTCGAAGAAAAGATGAACTTGCGAATACTGTCCCGCGACCTTTCGATCAAAGCAATGCCCAACCTCGAGGATTTCGCCGGAGAAAAACTCATAGGCAGTTATAGGGTCGATGCGGAAGGTGTACGTATTAATAGTGAGATCCTGCTCGTCGAGAATGGAATGCTGAGATCGCTCCTCAGCAACCGTACCCCCACGTCTATCATAGAGCAATCCAACGGACACGAGCGCCCCATCATCGGCGGAGGATACCTGGTTTCCAGCGGACTCGGCCCCAGCGTCATCTCCGTGTCCACATCAAAAGGGAAATCGATGAAGGACATGAAAAAAGCGCTCCTCAAGCTCGCCCGCGAAGAAGGTCTCGATTATGCCGTTCATATCCGTAAATTAAAACCGATAATCACAGGCGCCGACCTCCGCGTCGATCCCATGACCTGGTTGACGCAGGGAGGCGGCCGACAGCGGGCAGCTGAGCTGTCCGAACCCATCCTCGTTTATCGCGTCTTTGTCAAGGACGGACGGGAGGAACTCGTTCGCTCCGTCAGCCTTGGCGACGTCACGCTCAGCGCCCTGCGCCACATCGTCAGCGCTTCCGAACAGCGAATCGTCTGCAACACCCTCGTACCCGCCGTAAGCAGTGAAGAGGTTTGGTTTTCGTAAGCTCTCCTCGTCTCTTCGCAGGGCATCCCGTCGTCGTTCATCGTCCCAGACGGCCTGCTCTTCGAAGAGCTCGATGTGAAAAACGACAAACGCGATTTCTCCCCCAGACTCCCTGTCGTCCCGAGCCCGCTTGCGAAGGAGTGAGTAAAATTAAAAAAGGGGGTAAAGCAATTGAAAAGACACATATTCAT
>JBDRSZ010000248.1:0-11790 GCA_043824415.1 bacterium
GCTTCGCCCAACGCTATTCACGGGAATGTTCAGGGGAGCAACATACGCCAAGATTCAAAACAGGGTTTTAGAAAAGCACTGAGGTGTGAAGGATCAAACGACTACGTCATTGTTCCTTTCAAAAATCCGCTTAACTTCCGAAACAATGCTTTCACCATTGAGTTATGGTTTCAGATGTTTGAACTGCTTAAATCACCTAAATCGTACTATATTTTGCTTCAAAGGGGCAACCCTGCTGATCAACCATCGTCTCTGCAGTATGTATTGGCATTGGCTGGTGGGAATGCCCCCGAAAAAGGACTGATCGCACGGGTACAGGATGCACAGGGAGGCGTTCACACTCTACAAACAGGATCTATGGATATTCTTAAAACGGGCCAGTGGTATCATGCGGCATTCTCGTGGGACCAGGATTCTCTCCGGCTGTACCTCAACGGCGTCCTGAAAGATAAAAAAATGTTGAGGGGGACTCTTATCAATCAGGTGACGGAAAACATGGGCATCGGTGCGAGCGCGTATAAGAACGCTCCCTTCAACGGATTGATCGACGAAGTGCGGGTCTCGAAGGTTGCGCGTCAGCCCTGGGAGTTCCACGTCAACCGATCGCGTTTGGTCATCGCAGAGACTAAAATCGATTTTAGCAATGTGGTGCTTGGGTATCGCAGACGCGTTCCGATAAAAGTCACGAACGGGGGAACGCAAGCGCTGACCATTCAAAGTGCTCAGACGACGTCGCCGTACGTGACGGTGACGCCCACGATATCGAATCTACAGCTTCCGTCGGGCCAGAGTACGACAGTCTGGCTGACGTTCACACCCGTTTTCGTGAGTTCGCTCGCGGGTGATTATCACCTTGTCTTCCAGAGCAGCGATCCTACTTTTCCGGCGTATTCGATTCCGCTCTTCGGCAAGGGCGTCCAGAGCCTGCCAATCGGCGCGTATCGTTCCGATCCTTTCACGCTCGGACTCTGGCATTTCAATGAACTCACTGGGACGGCCGTGGTCGATTCTTCGGGACAGGGCATGAACGGCTCATGGAACGGGAAGAGGACCTGGGGCAAGTTCGGCGGAGCTCTCGGGTTCGACGGTCAAAACGATATCTGCGTCATCAAACCCGCCAGCGGAAAAATTGTTGCCCCCAAATGGGGCGGATTTACGGTCGAAGCTTGGTTCAATATAAAACAGGTTCCCCAGCAGATGGGCAGCCTCGTCAGAAGGAGTGGTTCGATCTCCCAGTTCGATCTGTATGTAGATGCGAATGGCTATGTAGTAGGACAGTTTTACAACACTGCAGGCAATCTAACTGAGGTGCGGAGCGCGTCCATGGGTCCGATTCCCACACTCCAGTGGACCCACGCGGCGATGTCTTTCGGTGAGGATTCCGTGCGACTTTTCATCAACGGGGACCGGGTCGATATCCAACCGTTTGCGGGACGCCTGGCAGGACACGAGGCAAGCACGTCCGTGGATACGCTGTCCATTCGAATCGGCGGCAACTGGAACGGGACAGACCTCTTCAACGGAGACATCGACGAGGTGCACCTTTCGGGCATCGGCAGACAATTCTGGGAATTCAACGTGGACAAAGCCCGGCTGGCTGTTTCCTCCGATTCGATGGATTTCGGCCGCGTGCTCATCAGGCAAAAACGCACTGCCAAGCTCGCGATAAAGAACGAGGGCGTGGATACCCTCCGCATTTCGGGGATTGCTTCGACGAATGCAGTATTTACCGTTGACAACGCCAATTTCAACGTCGTTCCGGGCAGTCGGAAAACGATCCGTGTGTCCTACCGTCCGAATTTCGCTGTGTCAGACACGGGGAGTGTCCGATTCAATACGAACGATCCGTTTATGGCGAGTAAAAACATTATACTGAAGGGTATGGGCGTCTCTCAGAATCTGGTCGTCCCGTACACGTCCGATCCGTTCACAGCGGGGCTGTACCATTTTAATGCAGGGAGTGGGACGACGCTGGCGGATTCCTCAGGCCATGCGCTGCACGGAACACTGAAGGGAGGTGTGGCGTGGTCTCCATCAGGCCGATTCGGAGGATCACTTCGGTTCGACGGCGCGAACGGAAAAGTGGAGGTTCCGTACAATTCGGTTCTCAACCTGTATGATACGGATTTTACGGTAGAATTCTGGTTTTCCATGCTGTCGAAGCCGACAACTACTGCCGTGCTCCTGAAGCGGGGGACGGACGGCACGCGGCAGGTTGAAATATCGCTCGATGGAACGGACGGTGTTGTCGGAAAAGTCTGGGATTATATCGGCGGAGAACACAGCGTGCGCACGGTTTCGATGACAGCGCTCAATCTGAATCAATGGTACCATGTGGCATTCTCGTGTGACGGCGATTCTCTGCGGCTTCGTCTCAACAATCGTATTATCGATAAAAAAAGTTTGGGCGGTACTCTGCGTGCAGAAGGAACGCGTCCCCTCGTCTTGGGAGTCGATTCGCTCCAGAATTATCCCTTTCACGGATACATGGACGAATTGCGGATTTCCCGCATCGCAAGAGAGACCTGGGAATTCAAAGTCCTTCCGAAGAGGATTGCCGTCTATCCTACCGAGCTGCATTTCGCGACGGTAAAAGTCGGCCAGTCGAGGCTTCTGAATTTTTGGGTGGCGAATGAGGGCGACCAGGATCTGGCGGTTTCGAGCATTACAGGAGCCGGCGGAGTTTTCACAATTCCCGACACACCCACGGCATTTACGCTGACCCGCCTTCAAAATACGATGATTCCCGTAAAGTACAGCCCGGACGCGTCCAACATCACGCACACCGCCATCCTGACGATTACGTCCAACGATACTTCCCGTACAACGGTGATCGTGACGCTCGAAGGAAGCGGCACGGACTGGACGGGACCTCCGCCCGCGCCTGCGGCGGACTATCATACACTGGCGCTTTACAGATTCAACGAAGCCAGCGGGGATACGGCACGGGATGCATCTCAGCGAACCCACAACGGAAGGCTGATGAACGGCGTCGGCCGCACGAAAGGATACTTCGCCAAAGGACTCTATTTTGACGGCGTCAACGACCGGGTGGAGATTCCTTACCATGCGGATTTTGATTAGGATTTTGTTTCCAAAAGCTTTACGATCGAATGCTATTTCCGAACGGATACGTCCTCTCAGGCATTGCTGACGATGGGAGTCGAAGATTCCGTACGGTACGGCATTTCATTCACGAACGAAGGACAGGTGGAGGTCAAGGGATTCGGTTCGGGCGGTCCTCGCATGAACGACAACGCCTGGCACCATCTTGCGTTCACGTATAACCACGTCACAAAGACGGGGAGACTGTACATCGACGGCACTACGGTCTGGTCGAAGCTCTGGAACGCATCGACCGCAGATTTGAGCAACCGGCCGCTCTTCATCGGTGCGGCGGAGCGAACGCGTGGGAATTTTTTCCGTCATTTTGAAGGATATTTGGATGAATTGAGAATTTCGGACATCGTACGGGAGCCCTGGGAGTTCCATCTCGTGGAATACGGGATCGCGGTCCAAACCGTAACTCCGGATCCTCCTCAATATGGAAGCGGTGTGACGCTCGACGTACATATTCCTGTCGAGCTTGAAGCCCAGAGCACGTTACTTTATTATCGAAGCGGGGGATCACGGTCGTATTCGAAAAAGACAGCCACTCTGTCGGGAGGGACGACATACAGGGCGTCCATTCCTGCGGGTGACGTCTCGCTGACCGGACTTGAATACTATTTCGCGGTTGTGACATCGACCGACACACTGACGTATCCGGGCATCGATCCGGTAAACAAGCCAATGACAAAAGTGATCCGGCACGGCGTGATGGACGGTCCTTTCACATTCAAGCACAGACAGTTCAAGATGTTCTCCGTACCTTTCCAATTGGATACAGTCAGCGTTTTGGGAGTGCTGGTCGATGATCTGGGCCCGTACGATCCGTACAATTGGAGGCTCTTCTGGTGGCACAACGTCGATTCCGTGTACAAGGATTATACAAACACAACGCCTCTCAATTATTTTGCGCTAAATCCGGGCAGGGCGTACTGGGTCGTGACGGATCTGGAACGGACGTTTGACATCGGCCGCGGACAGTCGGTCTCCACGGATTCGAGTTTCGGCGTCACACTGCTGAAGGGCTGGAACATGATCTCGTCCCCCTTCTATTTCGCGATTCGATGGGATGATTGTTTCGTTTCTTCGGATTCTGTGGGCACCCTGACGTACTACGATCCTGAGAATGGGTACAGGATCGATTGGCCGACGTTCGAACCGTGGGAGGGCTACTGGGTATACAACACGGATACGGTCGCGCATAAGATCTTCATCACTCCGAAACAATCGGGTCTTGCGAAGAATTCTATGATCCGTGACGGCGTTCTTTCAGAATTTCAGGATGCAGAATGGCTGTTTAAGATTTCAGCCGAGATGGATGAGGCCAAGGACTTGGACAATTTTGCCGGCGTCCGAAGAGACGCTCGCGATGGATTCGATCCGAAGGACCGTCCCGAACCGCCTCCCGTGGGTGAATACGTTTCTCTATATTTCTATCGTTCCGCGCAAGGGTTCCGCTCCGGAACCTACGCCGCGGATATCCGGACAGCGGGCAAGGAGGGGTATATCTGGGAATTCTGCGTGGAGTCGAGTCATCCGAAAGAGACTGTCCGTCTTTCGTGGAAATCTTATGAAAAATTGCCCGACGGATGGTCTGCCTTTCTTTTTGACTTGGAGGAGGGTGTCGCAAAGAACATGATGGAAATCCGCGCCGGTTCTTTCGAGACCGGATCGGACGAGCCGAATGTCCGCCGGTTCAGGATGGTCGTGGGATCGAAGGTGTTCATAGAGAATCACAGCGACGGTATTCCGTTGGAACCCGTTGCGTTTGCCCTCGCTCAGAATTATCCGAACCCGTTCAACCCGGAGACAACGATTCGATACAGCCTGCCCAAGAAGGCCGACGTGGAAATTGTCATTTTTAACGCCATCGGGCAGCAGGTGAGGGTGCTCCGGCGTGAGAATCAGATGCCGGGCCACCATGTCCTCCTCTGGGATGGAAGAGACGATTACAGTCGTCCGGTTCCCAGCGGCGTGTATATCTGCCGGCTGAAGGCAGCCACGATGGTTACGACCCGGAAGATGGTTTTGATGAAGTGAGATGCGGTAATTGTGAATGGTCTGCAAGATGAGGTGAATACATGAAGTGCAGAGTTTTATTATTTATCTTCTTTCTTTTTGGAGCGCTCGAATCTTCGGCACAGGAAGAGATACTCCCCACGAGACATCATAGTTATCTGTTTACGAACGCGTGCGTACAAATGTGGGGCATCGAAGAATCGAGATTTCCGGTGAGTCAGGCGTCATTTCCGTTGACGCTGTTTTTACCCCTGTCTTCTCGATTGCAGCTGACGATTTCTCATGTTCCCGCATACGTATGGTGGACACCCGGATACCATTTTGGGGGACTGTCCGATACTTGGGTGCAGGGAAATTTTGTGTTCTGGAAGGAGAAGATGATGATCAACTTGGGTGTGGGCGTCCCGACGGGGAAGACGCGCCTGAGTAATCCCGAATTTCTCCTGACCAAAGACTGGCTGAGTCGAAATATTTTTCAGTTTCAAATCCCCGTGCTGGGGCAGGGATTGTGTTCGAGAGGGGGAGTGGCATTCTCTATTCCCGTCGGAGGAGATGTGATTCTGGGTTTGGGCGGACAGTACCTATATCGAATGCCTTTTCACCCAGTCAAATATACGTATTATGTGGCGGACGAGTTGAAGGTTTCGGACAAGGAATACAAGCCGGGAGATGAAGTCAGCGGCCACATCGGGTTGGACGTGCGTCTCAGCGAGAATATGAAGATCATGCTCGACGGGATGTATACGTACTACTGGCGGGACTTGCAGGGCGGTCAGGAAGTCTACGGGTCCGGGGGTAAGATCAATGCGTATCTCGGATTTTTCTATCGATGGAACAAGGATTATTTCTGGGCACAAGTAACCTATCGCCGGAGGGGGAAGAACGAAGTCCTGCAAGGGATCTCTTTGCGACAGGAGGAGACGAACACCAACGGCGATCAAATAGAAACGGACATCATTTTCAAAGTTCTCGACTTCGAGGAAGGCGGGTTGATGCTCCTCGGCGATGCGCGCTACAACGGTAAAGTGGAAGGCAGCGACGGCGTGGAGGCGATTTTAGGGGGCGGCGTCCGTGTGGATTACCGGCTTGCGCAGAATTTGTTTATGGTTTTTCACATCAAGTACTTGTTCGGATGGTATCGTTCTCTCGCGCATCAGAATGAGATCATGAGCACGAACGGGATGGATGCTCTATTGGGATTTCAATGGCAATTGTAATAGGGAGGGGCTTTCAATTCGTTGAGGGATATTTCATCCGAATGATTCATCCCTCCTTCAGTGTTGTTCATTTTTTCTTGTTTCGATAAAATGATTTGTGAGTGCGTTGTAACAATCTCCCTGAATATCGTTCTCGATTCCCTCCGATTTTTTTTAAAACAGAAAAAAAGCAATGAGAAGCACACCCGTCCCCTTAAGCCGCCGCGTTTGCGAGGTAGGCTCAAGGGGACGGGTGGGTGATAGCTTCTAATCAGTTTAAGCTTGACAACACAAGTAGCGGCGTCAGTGCGTGCCGCTGTCCATCTCCTCCATGATGAACATCTTGCCCATCCTGGTGATGCCCGCTGCCTTCATACGCGCCTTGAGGTCTGGCGAGTCCATGAAGGCTTGGATTTGCTTCGCGCTCTTCTGTTTTGAGAGCACCGTCACGGTGTTTGGATCATCCGCGTTGCGGAACACCTGGAACGAGATTTCACCGCTTGCCTTGCGCTGTTCGATACTCGCGTCATACTCTTTTTTCCACTGCTTGTAATTTCCTACCTTGAATCCAACATGCACATGTGTAACCATCAGAAGGTCCTCCTCTGCTTTTACTATCGATTTGGATTTGTGGAAACGATACACGAAAGTTCATCAGAATCCATTTCTTTTGTTGCTCATCACCTCCTTCCAGTATCGCTGAATGCCGCTGATTAGCCTGCCTATGATTGTACTATAAAATTTGCGTGACTTAACGTTTGGCTCTTAGGCGCGGCCAACTGATACCGTCCCGAAACCACATTAGATATTAAAATAAACGCGCGGTAACGTCCGCACTGTTTACTTTTTATAGACAGCAAAAGCTGTCCAAGGCCGAACTAAAAAATGAAAAAGAACCGTACCGGCCGCATCCTTGGCAGCCATGGGTTGAACTAAACCCCCGCCCACGGCGGGGCAGATCTATATTAAGACTTGCCTTTTTCCCACAGTCATCATAGACTCTTATTTCCGAACTAATTCACCTTTAAAAAGGAGATCTACGATGACTGACTATCAAAAACGTTTCATTGAGGACCCCGCTTTGCGGGATCAAGCCATTCTACAAAGATTCATTGAGGACATGCAGCTGAAAGGCATGTCCGAACGTACCATCGAGATGTACGTTCGTGCTGTACGACAACTTACAAAACACTTCAACAAATCACCAGAAAAAATCTCCGACGAAGAACTCCGCCAATACTTCCTCTACAACAAAAACGAGAGAGGGTGGTCCAGAACCGCTTCCACCATTGCTCTCTGCGGCATTAAGCTCTTTTACACCCTGACCCTGAAACGGGATTGGACGAATCTCAAATTCGTCCGACCTGAAAAAGAATCAAAGCTGCCCGTTGTTCTCAGCCAAAAAGAAGTCAGGAAAATCTGCAATGCCGCCAAGATGAACTACCACAGTGTCTGCCTGAAAACCATCTATTCGCTCGGACTCCGCATCGGGGAAGGCACGCACCTTGGGGTCTCTGACATCGATTCGGACCGTATGTTTGTCCATATCCACAGGGGAAAGGGAAACCGAGACCGGTACGTGCCCCTTCCCAAGAAAACCCTCGATCTCCTCAGGGCCTTCTGGAAAACCCATCGCAACCGGGTCTGGCTCTTCCCGGCACCCGGGCAGGGGAGAAGCCCCGGACTCATGGCCAATACCGAAAAACCCATTTCAATCGACAACATTCAGAACGCCTTCAGACAGGCATGTATCCAGGCCGGGATCAATAAAAAGGTCTCCGTGCATCATCTCAGACACTCTGGAGTTTACCCCGCACTCGATGCGGGGCGACCCATCTCTTGGAAGCCGGGGTAGACCTACGCTATGTTCAGAAGTATCTCGGACACAAGGATCCAAAAACCACCATGATCTATACCCAGCTCATCAAACAGGACCTGCCCGAACCGACTCAGATCATCAACCGGGTCATGCGCGACCTGTGAGCTCCATGGCGGCCTGTACCGATACAGTCGGTGACATCCTCCGCCAACACGGAACCGAATATCTCCAAAAGTACGACCAGAGAATACTTCCAAGCCATCTGAAAGCCATCCGGCATATCACGGCCTGCCGTACGCCTGAGATGGGAGGACAGAAATGGCTCTGCAAAGAATGCGGCAGAATCCAATACAGTTATCACTCATGCAGGAACCGGCATTGCTCCAAGTGTCAGAATGACCGCATCGATGCGTGGCTGGAAAAACAGCTCGACCTATTGCTCCCGGTTCCGTACTTCATGGCGACCATCACTGTCCCTGAAGCGAAGCTATCATGCTTTTGGCCAAAGACAAACGCTTCCTCGACGCACAGATCGGACTGATGGGCGTGCTCCAGACATGGACTCGAAAACTCATCTTTCATCCCCACATCCACTTCCTGATCCCTGGAGGGGGAATCAGATCAAAAGATGGACGCTGGAAATACGCCAAGTCCGGATTCTTTGTCCATGTCAAGCCCCTCTCCAGGATGATACGGCGCATGTTCAGGGAACTGCTCAGACAAACCGATCTCTATGAATCCGTACCCCAATCCGTCTGGAAACAGGACTGGGTCTGTCATATTCAGCCTGTAGGATCGGGTGAAACAACGCTGAAATATCTGGCGCCTTACATCTACAGAGGTCCCATATCGGACAATAACATCTTGGACTGCAATAATGATCGCGTTATCTTCAAATACAAAGACCAGGACAGTAACGACTTCCAAACCTGCTGCCTTGATGCACTCGAATTTATCCGGCGATTCCTCCAGCATGTCCTGCCAAAGGGATTTGTCAGGGTCAGGTACTTTGGGTTCTTGGCCACCAAGAAGAGAGCGGATCTGAATTTTATCAAAGAACGCATCGGAATACGGCTTTCTCGAAAAAGCCTCTCTTGTCCGAAAAAACCACAAAAAATCATGACATGCCCCGAGTGCGGGCAACTGCTCTTTTTTATCTGTGAGATCCCAAGGTTGAGGGGACCACCACTATGATTATTTTACAGAATCCAAAGGGCATAAAATCTATTAAAAATGGAACAGGCAAGGTACGCCCTGATCTTGAATTTTGGGTCTTTTTACAAAGAACGGGTGTTTTTATGATGTATCAAAAAAATCAGAATAACTCTGTATTTTGTGTTTCTTATTCTTTTTGCCTCTTTCTTTGCTTTTTTGAATAGTAATCCTTAAAATGTAAAATCCAAATAGTCGACCTTCCCAACCCAACTCCGGCTTAGTTCCTGCCTGCCGCAGGCATGGCAACCACACGTTGCACATCGACCTGCGGTCGAGTGCAACTCTATACGTTATACAAATATTTCTACCTTCCTCAAAAAAGAAGTGGTGTATTCAATCCGCTTCAAGTTATTTTCATGCATCGATTAAAATCAATGTATATCACGTCCAAATTATAACCTTCTCATTGTTCAACACACTGGTTAACTGTTTTCTGGATAACCTACTGATTGTGCGAAGAGTACACTTTGTTCAGGCCGCAATTTAAACTCCTTAAATGTGTTCTCTCTGTCGCAATTGTGGAACCACGCCGCTAAACCTTGCGAGGCTGCAAATAAGTAAACATTTTGGGCAATGAGACCGGTGTCAGTATAATAATAAGATTTCTGGACTTCTGGTTCTCCAATGGATCTATCCGGTTGTCCTTCCCCAAGATCGTATCTAGTTCGATCGACAACATAAAAGATATTAACTGGAGCTGTAGCCGCACCACGCCTGCCAGCCCTGGCTCGAAAATCACCGGAAGCAACAGGTGTTAGACGGTGGGGAACCGCTTCATAAATATAGACACCTTCCGGTAAAGCCACATAAAGATCAATTTCCTGCGAGTTGCTGGCCGATGGGGCTGTTCTCCCCGGTTTGTCAAATGCAGCCCTCTTCCGGTTCACTCCAAATGCCGCCCAGAGTAGATTTGAGAGCACCTGCTGGGGAAGTTTTTTCGAGGCGATGTTGCGAATGGTCCTTCTTTCCTGCAGAGCTGCCAATACGGATTTGCCGCCGTCCTTCTCGGGTTTTGGAAGCGTGATTGGCTGAAGAATCTGGACTGTATTGGAAGTTTGCCGGGAGATGCCAGTCCCTGTGCCGATTAGCATGCTGATTGCCGGTATAGTTTTTACAAATGTTCTTCGATCCATTTTATCCTCCATTTATTGTATTTCCTATGGGTGACTCAAAATACATGCAGTGCGATCCCAGCCTACTGACTGAGGTTAAGAGGTGTCTGCAGACACTTCTAATACATTTTATCACTATGAACTTTGCCAAAGTCACCTGTTTTTTACCTGGATTTTTTAAAGATTTGAATATTTCCTAATAATAAAAGTTTAGCCTGAATCTGTTTATTTACTCCTGATTTCATAGGCAAACAGCTTCTCCGCATGACGTATATATAAGCGTCCGCCACACACTAC
The DNA here is from genome assembly GCA_043824415.1 of bacterium. Lineage (GTDB taxonomy): Bacteria > Zhuqueibacterota > QNDG01 > QNDG01 > DSAB01 > JBDRSZ01. The sequence continues at coordinate 10,767 of JBDRSZ010000248.1, forward strand.
CGGATGTGCCCAATACATCCCTTCCCCCCCTTTAGGCACTTTGAATGAGCTCACTTCATCATATTGTTCCGGTATGGCTTTGACCAACTTCATGGTTCCATTTTCCTCCAGGAGATAGAACATATTGTCTGCAAAAACCAGCGAGCCTTTTCCTCGAGCTTTCCACATCTGTTCCCCTGTCATGAAATCCAAACAGAACCATCCTCTCGCGTTGTGACCTGCTCCGTATAAATATCCATCATGCAAGATGACTCCGCCGTGATGGTTGTCCATAAGAGCCGTGTGCCAAACTGTTTCCGGAATAATCTTTTTTCCAGAAGCCGTGAGTTTTATCAGAATGCTTCCTTTGCCGTACCCGCTAGAGGCGAACACATAACCATCATGAAATATAGCATCTGTGCAATTATTCGATCTATTATTCTCGTACTCCACGCTCCAGAGTAGTTTCCCTGTTTTCATGTCCACACCATAAACACAATTTGAACTAAGTCCCATAATCTGGTGATAACCCCCAAATTCCGATATAATGTGAGAGCTGAATCCCAGGGTCCCCGGTATCTCTGTATTTGTCCAAATCAGTTTCCCGTTCTTTTTACTCAGGCAGACTAAAAATCCTTTCTTTCCCGCAGCACTGCAGTACAATCGGTCTTCGTGAATATGAACCGATTCGGCATAGCCATATTCAGGAATTTCCGCTTCGAACAATTCACGAAGCTCCAGAGTCCAGATCTCTTTCCCTGTTCTGTAATGAAATGCAGTCAGCCGACCCAAGTCATTAAGATGATACACAAGACTGTCATCGTATGTAGGAGTACCTCGAGAACCGGTGTATGCCCTGGCATGCGACATGGTTGTCTCCCAAGATTGACCATTGAATTTCTTCCAAACCAGTTTCCCATTCAGGTCGAAAGCAAATACAACTGTTTGTTTTTCTATCACGCCTGCGGTATATAAATATCCCTTAGCTATGGATACAGAACTGTAGCCTTTACCCAAGTCTGTAATTGTCCATAATAGTTCGGGC
>JBDRSZ010000249.1:0-7545 GCA_043824415.1 bacterium
CCGATTCATCCCCGCTTCCCTGTATGCTCTGAGTGTCTCTCGGGACACGGTGCCGGGATTGATCTCAACCGTGATTTCCGACTCCCCGCTCAAAAGAAAGGAGCGGCCGATTCGACCGAGCAGCCGTTTAATTTGATCCGCCTTTAACAGTGAAGGAGTGCCTCCCCCCAAGTAGATGGTATCCACAGTCAATTCAAGAGTATCATAAAAGGAAGATTGAAAATCGATTTCCCAGCAGAGGCTGTCCACAAATGACGAAACGCGGGAGTCTTCGTACTCCACGGAATAGAAATCGCAGTAGGCACATTTTTTCTTGCAGAAGGGAAAATGTATATACAGACCGGCCATGACTCACCGGATCAACCCGAAAATACGTTTCCAGCGAATTTTATCAAAAAGACGATACAGCGGCACATCGCTATTCCACGACCAGTAGATAATCAATCCCTCGCCGACGACATTCCGTTCAGGGAGAAATCCCCAGTATCGGCTGTCCAGACTGTTGTCACGATTATCGCCCATCATGAAATAATGCCTGTACTTCACAGTGTACGTGTATCCGTCCAAAGGATGCCTGTCCACTACAAAGCTCTCAATGGGGTACGTCTGGATAGCGCGAGCCCAGCGGTCGATATCTTTGACCGTCAGACGGGTTTTCTCCCCGCCATACGAGAGCGTAATTTTATGACCCTCGTACACGATAATCTGGAACCACTTAAACCATTCATCCCTGTTCGCACTCGAGAAGCGAAACGTATCGCCAGGGGCCGGAATACGAACCGGCCCGTAGTTGTCCGTATTTCCCGCGCCTGGGGGATAGAGTTCGCTCATGTTGAGTCCTTTCGGATAGATGCGGTTCTGGATGAACTTGCTCTTTGGAGGATTCGAAAACACCTCGCCATTGACGTATGTCTCTTTGTCGATGATTTCCAACGTATCACCGCTCAACGCGACGCATCTCTTGATGTAGTTCAACGATTCGTCCCTCGGATACTTAAAGATGACCACGTCTCCCCGCTGAGGTTTCCTGAAGCCGGGCGTCCGGATAAACGGGATGTTGAACCCTATTTTTGTGTAAGGAATGCCGATCCAGTCTGGAGTTCGAATGCCGTAAACAAATTTATTCGCCAGGAGAAAATCGCCCACCAACAGCGAGTCTTCCATCGAACCCGTCGGAATCCGGAACGGGTAGATGACAACGGCACGAATAACCAGGGCGATGGCCAAAGCCACGAACAGGGACTCCGAATACTCCCGAAACAGGCCTCTGTTTTCTCCGGATCGTTTCCCATTCTTTGTCTTGCCTTTCCGGTTCATCGGTTGCTCCTGTTCTCAAGTGGTTTTGCTTATTCGATCTTCAACACAGCAAGAAATGCTTCTTGTGGGATCTGCACCCTCCCTAACTGTTTCATTCGTTTCTTGCCTTCCCGCTGCTTCTCCAATAGCTTGCGCTTCCGTGTGATATCCCCACCGTAGCATTTAGCCGTCACATTTTTTCTCAGAGCCCTGACCGTCTCTCGTGAGATAATTTTCGAACCTATGGCAGCCTGGATGGCCACTTCGAACATCTGTCGCGGAATGAGCTCTCGAAGCTTTTGCGTGAGTTTTCTGCCCCATTCGTATGCCTTATCCTTATGGACGATCATCGAAAGCGCGTCCACCGCTTCTCCGTTGATGAGAATATCCAGTCTGACGAGTTCCGACTCGCGGAATTCTAAAAAATTATAGTCGAACGATGCATATCCCTTCGACAGGGTTTTCAACCGGTCGTAGAAATCGAAAATGATTTCAGCCAGCGGAAACTCATAGGCAAGGTCGACACGGTTCGAATCGAGATACGTAGTATTTTTATAGACGCCCCTCCGTTCTTGGGCCAGCCTCATCAGGTTGCCCATGAATTCAACGGGAACGATGATTTGGGCTGAAATAAAAGGTTCTTCGAGCTTCTCTATGTCCCGGGAAGGGGGCATCCTCGTCGGATTGTCGATGAGAACGACACTTCCATCTCGACGCGTCACCTTGTACTCCACATTGGGAATCGTCGTAATAAGGTTCTGCTTGTATTCCCTTTCCAGCCGCTCCTGCACGATCTCCATGTGAAGCAGACCTAAAAATCCGACCCTGAATCCAAAACCCAGAGCCGCCGAACTTTCTGCTTCGTAGGTCACGGCCGAATCGTTGAGCTGTAATCGCTCCAGAGCATTCCTCAGCTCCTCCAAGTCCTCGGCGATGGATGGAAACAGCCCCGAAAAAACCATGGGCTTGGGTTCACGAAATCCAGGAAGGGATTCGGATGCCGGACGGTCCGCCGCCACGATGGTATCGCCGACCCTTACATCTTTTAGGTTCTTGACGCCTGCAATGAGATAACCCACTTCACCCGTACGGAGACGATCCGTAGGATGACGATGAAACCGCAACGTGCCGAGCTCATCGACCTCGAAGGATTTGCCGTTGGACAAAAAAACGATCCGGTCGCCACGACAAATCTCACCGTCAACGACTCGGACATAGGCGATGGCTCCTCTATAGTAGTCAAAAACGGAGTCAAAAATGAGAGCCCTCGGAGGCGCTGCGGTCAGACCGCCGGGCGGAGGAATCCTTTCAATGATAGCCTTTAAAATCTGATCGATGCCCTTTCCCTGCTTTGCACTGACCATGAGAATATCATTTTCATCGACTCCCAATAATTCGACGATCTGTGCTTTCGTCTCATCGATCTGAGCGCTCGCCAGGTCGATTTTATTGATGACCGGAATGATGGTCAAGTCATTTTCCATGGCAAGGTAAATATTGGCCACGGTCTGCGCTTCCACGCCCTGCGACGCATCGACAACAAGAATAGCGCCTTCGCAAGCAGCAAGGCTCCGGGAGACTTCGTAGGAAAAGTCCACATGGCCGGGCGTGTCAATAAGGTTCAGGTGATATGTCTTGCCGTCTTTTGCCGTGTAGTTCATCGTGATGGCATGGGCTTTGATCGTAATGCCCCGTTCGCGCTCAAGATCCATGTCATCCAGAATTTGTTCGATCATAGCCTGCGGGGACACGGTTCCCGTGGCCTCCAACAGCCTGTCCGCCAGCGTCGATTTTCCGTGATCGATATGGGCGACAATACAAAAATTTCGGATCTCGTTCTTCTGCATAACCATTAAATATACCACTTTCGGCAAAGAGAGTCAACGGCCAAAAGACAAAGTCCTACCTCGTGACAGAAATAAAAAAGGCCCGATTCAGCATCGGACCTTTGAGCTCCGGTGGTAGGACTCGAACCTACAACCTAGTGGTTAACAGCCACCCGCTCTGCCAGTTGAGCTACACCGGAAAACCAGCCATTAATATATGAAATATGCTCTCAAAGTCAAGGTCTTTTTATGGATGAACCTTGAAAATTTCCAAGACTTTCTCGGTATCCTGAAAATCCCGGAAAATAAAATCAGGATTCTCGGAAGCAATTTCTTCTAATGAATGAAAACCCGTCGCCACTCCGACCGTACGCACGCCGTGCGGTTTGGCGCATTGAATATCCAATGGCGTATCCCCGATGACGTACACATCCTCACTCGCCACCTCAATCCTGCGATCTCTCTTAAGACGGCCGAGCACCGACGGTACCAAATCTTCTCGGAAAGCCGAGTCATCCGCGAAAGCGCCTATGCTGAAATATCCATCAATTCCGAAATAAAGAAGCTTTAAGTAGGCCGACGTGCGCCAGTTTCCCGTTAAAAGCCCGAGAATGAATTCCGGCCGACGAACAAGAGCATCCAAAAGAATTTGGATGCCCGGACAGAGCCGCATCCCCGGTCGCGGCAAATCGATTTCTTCCTCAAGAATACGGAAATAGATCTCCCGAAATCGTCCAACCTCTTCGACATTCCATGTGATATGATGATTCTTTAACGACTCCTTCAGAATCGAAGGATCCGTCCTTCCCATCATCTCTATGTCCTGAAAACCGTCCCGAAATCCGTATACCATTTCGAAAGCCCGGTCCATCGATCTTCTTCCGGCTCCCGCAGTCCGAACGAGCGTTCCATCAATGTCGAACAGTAACAGCTTCAACAATATTCATTCGCTTCATTTAATTCAATGTTTTCTCTTTATCTGTGTTGCTCTGTGGTGATCTGTGGTGAATCATTCAGGTTAGCATACATCCGAGCCATGCCATCCAGAGTAATGCGCTCCACCTTCCCCGCCAACCCAGCGGACCCGAACTGGATCACAAGCATTTCCACGTGTTGGGCGATCCTCTCTTTCACGAGATTCATCACTTCTTCGAGATCCGTGCCCGCCGGATCTTCCCTGAGCAAGGCCACATCCATCGTCTTTAAATAATCCCTGGGATCGATCGTCTCGGGGTGTGCATCCAGATAATCCTTGATCGGCCGCAGGATCTTAGGCGAGTCCTGTTCTACTCCCTGATGATCGTGAAAATATTTCCGAAACGTCGCTGTAATGCCCAGCCGTAGATCGGTATCGATATTGACTTTCCGAATGCCCGATGCGATGGCCTCCTTGATTTTTTTCATCGGAATTCCCGACGCATCCTTCACATTCCCGCCGTACTCATTGATCTCCATAACCAACTCCCTCGGTACCGTCGAAGATCCGTGACTAACAAGAAAATGACTCTCATTCTGTTCATACGCCGCTATTCCCCTGTAACTTGAGCCCACGATGTGAATGGCTAATTTTTCCATTCCCCTGCCCTTATTCGGGCCGTGAGAAGTGCCGTACGCTACGGCCAGAGCATCCGCTCCCGTTTGGCTGAAAAAGTAAGGAACGAGAAACGGATCTGCGTACGTTGTCGTTTCGTGAACGACATCCTCCTCGATCCCCGCCAACTTGCCGTACTCTCCTTCCACACTCACGCCCCGTTCATGAGCGTAATCAACAACGGCCTTCGTTGCAGCCATATTCTCGGGCAGGTCGAGTTTCGAAGCGTCGATCATCACCGAACTGTATCCGCTGTCGATACACACGCGGGCCTTGGCGTCGTCTCCATGATCCAAATGCAGAGCCACGGGCAGATCGCGATAGATGCCCTTCATCGCTCCAAGGACCATTCGGGCAATCTTGTCCGGCCCGCCCTGAAAGGCGTTCGCCCCCTTGCTTGCCTGAATGATTCCTGGAGCATCAGCCCGACGCAACCCCTCCAAAATACCCAAAGCTTGTGAGTAAAAATTGACGTTGAAAGCCCCGACTGCAGCCGCACTGCCCTCAAGCGAGGACAACTCGGCCGCTCGTAACAGGGAAACCATCGACAAGAAAAAAGTGGATGCGTCTTGCATTGAAATTTGTCCTTTCTCTTTTAAAAACTAATATGGAGGAAAATATTAAAAAAGTCAAGGAGAATAAGAAACGGTTGATTTCTCCTTGCATTTCAGAATGAAAAAGTGTATTTTAAAATTCCTTTTTGAGAATAAATGAAAACTAAAGAAAAGGAACTCCAATGAAAACAGTCCATCCCGCAGAGGGAGAAACATTCGATATCGAATTGGAGGAAAGCCTCCTTCAAAAAAATCAAGAATTGGCCCGGAAGAACCGTGAACTTCTGGACAAATACCACATTCATGCCGTAGATATTCTAGGGTCCATCGGTTCAGGAAAAACATCGCTTGTTGAGAAGCTCGTCGATCATCTCCGGGGAACATACCGAACCGCGGCCGTTGCAGGCGATCTCACGACAACGATAGACGCCGACAGAATCCAGGAAAAAGGGGCCGTCGTAATTCAGGTCAACACGGGCAAGGAGTGCCATCTGGACGCCAACCTCGTGAAGAAAGCCCTCGCCGAGCTTGACTTGGGGAATCTGGATTTGATCTTCATCGAAAACGTCGGAAACCTCATTTGTCCCGGGGAATTTCCCCTGGGTGCAGACCAGCGTATAGTCGTCGTGTCCACGACTGAAGGACCCTACATGATTGTTAAACATCCTTATATCTTCATGGACGCATCCGTCTTGGTCATCAATAAAATTGACCTCGCTGACGCCATGGAAGTCGACATTCGCCAGTTGAAAAAAGACGCCCTCGGCATCAAACCGAGCCTGAAAGTTGTCTTCACGAATGCCAGGACGGGCCAGGGTATTCCTGAACTCATCGAAGCGCTAAACTTACCCAAGAAGTAAATGCACGAAGCTTCTATAGCCCAGTCCATCATTCAGACGGTACTCGCGGAGGCGGAAAAGCAGAACGCCTGCCGCGTTGAATCCGTCGAAATAGAAATCGGTGAATTAACGTTCTTGGGTGTCGACCAAGTTGAATTCTGGGTGAAAACAGGTTTCGAAGGAACCATCGCCCAGAACGCCCATGTAATCTTCAAAATAATCAAAGCCGTCCTTCAGTGCAACGCTTGCGGATACGGAGGAAACATGCGCATGAAAGAGGATCCGTTGCACCACATGAACCTTCCCACCTTCTCCTGTCCCCGATGTCATGATACAAGAATCGAAATCACCCGCGGAAAAGAAGCCGTCATTCGGAGGATAACAATCGCCAGGCAGGAACAGGATCCAAAGCAGAGCGCTGATAGGGACAATTTAAAAGAAGGCTAAAACCTCCCAATCGAATCCGGGTTCTCTAAACTCCAAATCAGGCGATGATGCATCACACCGAAACAGCACTTTCCTTCATGAAAGAAAACATGCCGTTTTTCACACCCGGTACAGCATTTGCATAAATCAAGTCGAAAATATGGTGACCTTGCAACCGAGGAGCCGGGACAAGGAATAATTGTCTGAAAACAAAAGAGTAAAGTCCTTTCAAGCCTCTAAATACTCTCGTTCAATGGAGGTTTTGTTCATTTTCATATTGAAAAAGCAATCACATTATGCAATGATGGCATGGAGAATGAACGGTGTATCAGGTAGTTTACAAAAATATTTTGAAATCGAGTGACAGAGGCAACGGCTTTGTGTCCTGGTCTAAAATTGACTGGCCATCGAAACAAAACAGTGGACTGACTGCCGTTAAATTCTGGAACGCTATCGATGGCGATTCGACTGCTATATGCTGCCGGTATACAATCCAGACAATCGGACGATGACAATGTACCACATCACTTATAAAAACATTTTAAAATCCGATAAAAAGCAGTGCGACTTCGAGAATTGGCTTCAAGCATTCTGGCCCGTCCAGCAAAAATGGGGCGCCAAGTCCTATAAATTATGGAAATCGGGGGACCTGAAACGTAGAGTTCTATTCTGTCGCTACACCGTTGAGAATCTCGACCGCTGGAACGAATCAGCAATGAGTCCGGAAGCCGAGCGATTAGTCAGAGCGCTCGGTGAGGTCGTCGACATATACGAAACTTCTATCAAAATAACTGTCTTAAAACCGGACTCTAACACGCGACAGAACTCATGATTCGGATGATGAAACGACTTCACAGGGACTCCAAAAAGTCCAATGAAGGGATGAAAAAAAAGCAGGGAACAACGAAAAATCACAAACGTTCGTCTTTGACAAATCAGTTTAACAAAGAACGCCTCCAAATCATCAATCGGGCAATCATCCGAGGAGCGTTTCTGTGTACAATACTCATCCC
>JBDRSZ010000250.1:0-5373 GCA_043824415.1 bacterium
CTCTTCGATCATCACCATCATCCTCGGCGTGTTCTTCCTTCGGATCAGGGCCCTGACAGCTTCGAAATCGTCCTTCAGGTTCGACATCTTCACCAGAGCCCGTACCGACACCTCGTAGAGTTCCTCGCTCCGTTTCCCCTCTCGGACGACATCGTACTTTTGGACGTATCCCTGTGTCTTGCTCAGGATGTTGTCCTCGATAAGCTGGAAATTCTCCACGAGTGTTTCAGATTCGACGATCAATCCCAACGCCTGCTCCAGGCCGTTCCTCAATGCATCTTCGACGGCGTCGTCCCGTGCATGCGCCACATCGCCCCCGACGATCGACCCCAAACCTGTCGCGACGACTTCCTTCGCTTCGGTTTGAACGGCAACTCCTTGTTCCTGGGAAAAGCCCATACCGCAGTAGAGCAATCCACCAAGTAGGATAGCTTCGGCTTGACGTAAAATCTTCAACGGAACCTCCCTCGGACTAAAACGTCATCCTCAGCGCATTCTGGAATTCCCGTATGATGAGCAGAGCATCGGCTCCAGACACGGGTTTGGACATTCCGAAAGCGCCGTCGATCGTATCCGCCTTCATGATGCCGCGATCCACCGCCAGACAGACGGCGTTGTAAGCATAGTGGCTCGCGTTCACGTCGGGAAACCGCGACGGCGTGCCAATGTACTTCGTGGCCAGCGACGCATCGCCCTGCACCGCGACGATGATGTTCTGGATGAACATCGCATAATGCGACCGCGTGATTTTCTCGTCGGGCCTGAAAGTGTGATCAGGAAACGGATCAATGGCACCTGCTTTGATGACGTTCTCAATCCAATTTTTCGCCCAGTGCGTCCCGATGTCCGTCGCTGCGGCCATCGTCTCCTTCTTGACCGTTTCCATCTGCGTCGGATCCGTGGGCGGACGGAATCGCGTATCGTACACTTTGGGCTGTTTCTTCTGTAGGACTTCCAGGAGCTTCAGCTCTTCCACGAAGAGGACCGCTAAATCAGCCCTATCGATCTCCGAAATGAGTGCGATTTTCGCGCCGATCTTCGTGCCTGGCGCTGCCCTTACGATCTTCTGAACCAGTTCCCACTCGGAATTGGCTCTGCCTGCAAAATCTCCCTTCATCGCAACAACTTTGCCGAAGGCCGTAACGGCATCAGCGAATTGATAGGCCTCCTTGTAAGCCACTCCCATGTAGAAGTAAGCCTTCTCCGAATTCGGATCGATCTTCAGTGCTCTCTCGAACTGCCTCACTGCATCCTTGATCCAATCATCGTTCTTCTTCTCCATCATGTAAATACGCCCCTTGGTGATCGGACCGTCGATGAATTTATCATCTTTTCCAATGCCCTTGTCCACCCAGTCCAGGGCTGCCTTGAAATCCTCCTTAGCAGCCGTCGCAAGCCCCATGCCCACATAGCCGCCTGGATAGTTGGGATCCAGTTTAATGGCCCGCTGGAATTCCTCCATCGCGGCATCCACCTGTCCGACATTCAACTCGCGCAGACCCTGATTGTAATGGTTGTCCGGCGTGTCCAGTACGGACTCTTTCTCAATCGGTTTCGGACCGCAACCGCTGAGCATGAATCCAATGACAAGACCCAGAAGGGCCGCTGCTTTCAGGATTCGGATGTTCATGGGATTCCTCCCTTGTATAGTGTGAACAACAACGTTTTTATTTTTAAAAATGATCAACCGCAAAGAACGCAGAGAATTCCATTTTTATCAAATCTTTGCGTTCTTTGCGTCCTTTGTGGTTAAAACCGATTTCAGTCGAGGATGATCATCACTTTGCAGTGCTGCAGGAAATTCATGTTCGCCGCTGCATTGTGGATTTTCATCGCGTCGACGCTGCTGATGACCACATCCGTTTTGTTCGGACCCGAGGCTTCAACCGCCTTGACAATGAGCGGATTATCGGCCACGCGTTCATTCAGACGGGCACGGTTGATGTCCTTCTCGTATCCCACCATTCCGATGTCCACAGCGTAATTCCGGCTGACGTATTTCGACCCGTAAACCTCCTCCCCGCGTTCGTCCATCACCTTGGGTGCCATGGCAGGACGGACGCCCAAATCCCTTGCATCGATCACGAGGCCCGTGTACACACCACCGCTCGACGTAACAGTACCTGCCTGACCCGCCTGAATCAACGTGACACCCGACGGAACGGGTTTTCCTGTTGGCCAGGGCTGACCGCATACCGGACAGAGAAGTTGTCCGCCCGTCATCAGAACACCACCGCCAAAATTCTGCGGCAGCAATGCGTCCAAAACGACTCCCGTTAGAGACACCTCCACATCCACTTCGACGTCTCCGGTGGACATATACCGTGGTTCGATGATTCGGAATCCTTGCAATGCGCCCTCGACCCGCGTACGAATCACATCGCTTGCGATCATCGAATTCTCAACGACCGTCTCGGAAGTCAAATAAACCCCCTTTATCGTCTCTATGAGATTCCGGAACGCATCGACCCTGGCCGCTCTGAGTGCAGTGGCCCGCTGAGCGGCCATCGGAAGATTGGGATTGGGAGCACCGATACCCGTGCAGCGAATCACCTGCTGAGTCCAGTTCACATTTCCAGTCGTTCCCACCTGCTGGAGATACCCCTGACCCATGATGACCATCGGCAGGGCCACAACGGCACACAGAATGATGATAGTTGCTCTGCTAAACCGAAACATTGTGACCTCCTTCACTTTTTAAAACAGTAATTCCCCAAAAAAATGAGCGAATGACGGGAGTCGAACCCGCGACATCCAGCTTGGGAAGCTGGCGCTCTACCAACTGAGCTACATTCGCTTAATCAAAAAGTTGTGCAATTTCCCCTTCTAAAATTACATGTTTTGGCGAAAAAGTCAAGCTTTTTTTGACCTGACTTATTCACCACGGATCAACACGGAACAGCACAGATAAAGAGAAAACATTGGATTAAAATGAAGACAATTAACAAGAAATAATCTGAAATAAAATCATAAACCAATTGAACTCTGTTTTATAAATTTCCGTGTTCTACTCCGTGTTCATCTGTGGTTTGTGAATCAATCAGATTAATCGCCCAATCCTCCCCTCTGGATAGTAAAATACCGCCGAGTTTATTAAAACAAACACATGCCCGGCGGTATCAACGATACCGAAAAACTCAACGAATCGTATACGTCATCGTGGCCACGATTCCGTGAATCCTCTCCTCTCCTTCTTTTTCACCGCTGAGATCTGTCTTGTATCCCACAACGACATTCAGCCCGAACGGATCACCGTACCCCAATCCGACTGTGAACGCCGTCACGTTGACATCCGCCTTCATCTGTCTTTGATTCATCAGCCATGCTCCCGATGACGATGACATTATCGTCTCCATCGTCCCCATCAAGTAGGCGGCAGACCAAGAAAGGAAAAAGGGGCTCCCCCGGAATGGAAACACACCCGACAGGCCGAATCCGTACAGGATTCCCTTCCTCTCAAACGCAAAGCGCGTTTCCGTGCTGTTGATCGTTGTAGTTTTGTCCCCCTTAAACGAAAGGTTCTTCACCATGCCAAAAAGGACAAAACCGGGAAAAAGATTCAATCCAGCTCGAAAATTAATATCGTTCCTACGGATGTTGAGATCGAAATTTTGTTGAGAACCATTGACATCAAAATTGGTTTTACAGCCGAATGGTCCAAAGAACATCGATGTTCCTATTATTAACTCCCCAAGCTGAACATTCACATAGGGGCCGAACATGTTCCCCGATCCAATGTCTATCTTCTCGAAAGGCTCGCCCCTGTAATTAGGCATAGCGTACCAATACTGGCCCCCAATTCTGACCATCGTACCCAACTGGGAGAAGCATACGCCTGAAGCCAACAGAGAAAAAAGTGTAATGCTCAATAGGACACGATATCTCATAAGCCGCTCCATCATTTTTCATCTAAATCGTAAACCAATATATCACCTTCATCGCCGAATGTCAAGAAAATTTTCCTTCTCCTTCAGATTTGATTCTACTCCTCCTGAAAATCGATCAGAGCATGGATCGGAAGACCCTCCAGCTTCTTCCTTCCGCCTAAAAAACTCAGCTCGATCAGGAAGGCAATTCCCACAACCATCCCGCCCAGCTTCTCCACGAGCCGGGCTGTCGCAGACGCTGTTCCGCCCGTGGCCAAAAGGTCATCCACGATTAAAACGCGCATCCCCTCTTGAATACCGTCGCGATGGATTTCGACGGCGTCGGTACCATACTCCAGGGTATACGCCTCCTTAACCGTCTCTGCGGGGAGCTTTCCCGGCTTGCGCGCGGGCACGAATCCTACTCCCAACGCTACAGCCACAGCGCCCCCGAATAGAAAGCCTCTGGACTCAATGCCGACGACAGCATCCACACGCTTCTCACGGTACGGGGCACACATAGCATCCACAGCGTTCCGGAAAGCGCCGGCATCCTTCAGAAGCGTTGTAATGTCTTTGAAACCGATGCCTTTCTTCGGGAAATCGGGTACGTTCCGTATAAACGATTTCAGATCCACGATGCAATTTCTCCTCATTAAACACTTTATCATGAATAGGACTTGGATTTTGAGTCAAGTTTTACAGCACAATACACACTTCAACGATGACTTGTGCGCCGAAGGCGCATTAATAGATTTGTCTGAGGCCTTTTGTGTCTTTAAGAAAATCTTTCTCATACTGCTTCTCGGCCTTTTCAGGATTTTTGAAATCTGAAAAATCCTTATCAAAATCAAAAATTGTAAGGTCCATACTCTGACTGGAAAATACTGCCTGCACAACACCTCCTCTGACTTGAATAACGATTTGTAGAGGCTTTTCAATATTTCTGTTATCCCCCTGCGCTGTCATTGACTCCTCTATTTTTTCGATTAAATCAAACTCCACAATAAAACAATGATTTTCTGAGTCGATTATTGTTGCATGATTCATTTCAGGGTCAACGCTTTTAACGGTTCCATGAAATTCAACATCATGCTTTGCAGGCCGGTCATCCGGTGGAACTGACACCAATACTTTCAGGCCGACCCAATTAAACAAACTTTGTTCGTGTCGAAACAGGACAATCTCCTTCCTGTTCATCAAGCAGTCTTTCATGGCTCCGAGAAGTTCATGTAGTCCTGTTTTTGCACTTTCTTTGATATTGCTTTCAAGAAGCGCATAGATTTGTTTTTGAAGTTCAAAAACATCGATAGTGATTTCACCCATCATGATCAAACCTCCGTTTCTTTTTAAGTTATTCTGAATGCTGTTTATTCCGGTTGATGACAAGGATCTCACCAAAGGGAGGATTAAAATAGGCTGTTTTTTGAGTCAGCGCCCATAACATCGGAAAATCCGGTTCTTCCGGAAAAGAACGGCAATATCCATCTGTCAAATAAACTGCTGC